>NZ_QVFI01000059.1:0-3295 GCF_003433845.1 Absiella sp. AM09-50 | reverse complement strand
GGGAATGCGCCAAGAATCCATGATTCTCTTGTTATTTCATCTACTTTACTCATATTGTCACTCCTCGTATCTTTCTTCTTTAACCGCGGTTCCTTTGTACGCCCATATAATAATCCAATAACAAGTTCGTTTCAATACTTTTTTACGAACTTTTGAATATTTTTATGATTTATTTTATTTCTGTAATCGCATACATAAAATTTTAAGAATTATTTTATGAATTTTATGATTGACTTTTTTGAAAATGGTTCATATAATGTAGATGTAGATATTATAAAAAATTGAAAGAGGTGTTTTATATGAATATCGCACAAAAAATTTCCTTCCAGCCACAATTCAGAAATATTATTATGGGTCTTATTTATCTAGCATTTACTGGTTACAGTGTTTACCAAATGGCAATAACCCCACAATTAGAAGGCAAGATTGCTTATCTTATTGTTATCGTAGTTATTCTTGGCATTGCCTTATGGTCTGAATACCTTCGCCATTTATATCAGAAAGCCATTATTATATTAAATAAAGATGGAAATCCTGAAGAAGCGAAGAAAACATTTGACGGTTTATTGAAAAAAGATATCTTTAGAGGATATCGTAAAACCGTATTGATTTTTGATACCTTATATTATGCAGATCAAATGGATGCTCAGGGATGCTTAGATACTTTAGAAAAAGATCATAAATTCTTCCACAGCTGTATGGATAATTTATTAATCTGGGATTATACAAAATTCTACGCTTATTTCCTTATGAATAATCGTACGAAAACCAAAGCGCAATATGAACGTGTGATTAAATTAAAAGATGTAAAAGTAAAAGGTACTAAAATTTCTCCTTTATACAACTGGGAATTTATCGAAGGCGTATACTTAATGTCATGTAAAGATTATAAAAAGAGCATAAAAGCATTCCAGAATGTAAATCCAAAGAATATGAATAACCGCGAATTGATGCATTATTATTACCAATTTGCACAGGCTTATCTGGCCAATCATGACAAAGAACACGCAAAAGAAATGTTAGAAAAAACAATAGCATTAAATGGCAATGCGAAAATGAAACAAAGCGCAGAAAAACTATACAAAAGTCTGTAAATAGCTTATAATGTATTTATAAAAAAGAAGAAGGGTTATAAAATGAAAATGAATAAAGAAGTCGTTGATGAGCGACGAAAAAAAGTCATGTCGAAAATTCAAATTCAGGGCAAAGTAAACGTCGAAGATTTAGCAAATGAATTGCATGTATCACCTTTAACGATTCGTAGAGATTTACAATATTGGGAGGAACAAGGTGCTGTTGAACGCTATTATGGCGGCGCAAGATTAATTCAGTCTTTTGTTGACAATAACGAAATTGAAGATAACAATGAGCCTTATAAACATGCGATTGCAAAGTATGCAGCACAATATGTGGAAGATGGAGATACAATTTTCATTAATACAAGTTCTACTGCATTGCTGGTATTGAAATATATCCGAAATAAAAGAGTTACTGTAATTACAAATAATGGAAAAGCTATTTTTATGGAACATGATCCACTTGTTTCTATTGTATTAAGTGGTGGTGAATTACGTATTCCAAAGGAATCTATGGTTGGAGATTTCGCATTAAATAACTTGAACCGTGTAACTGCAAATAAAAGTTTCTTAGGATGTAGCGGTTTTGATGTTCATACTGGTATGAGCACCGCCATCCTACATGAAGTTTCCATTAATGAAACAATGATTAATCGTTGTCAAGGAGAAACTTTCTTATTGGCAGATTATACAAAGATTGGCAATGTACATCAATTTGTTGTGGCAGATGTGACATCATTCCAATATTTGATAACAGATAATCGTGTTTCTAAAGATTTACTTGAAGAATTTCAGGATGTAGGCATCCATGCAGTAGGATTAACACCTCTTTATAATTACTAACAAAAAGCAGAATTTCTGCTTTTTTTCTTTATGATCCTTACATTTATTTATGTTATCATTAAGAATATGGAAAATGCTCGCATACATTAGCTTGCAAGCATTTTAAAATACTAATTTATTTAGCACTTTTTTTATACTATTTTTTGATATCTATATTAATATAATTTATAAGCTTACTGAAATCTTCTTTGTTACAAAAATCACTTGTAATAAGAAGTCCACCTTTCAAAAAAGATAATTTCTCATCATTAAACACTAATATAAGCTCACTTTCATTAACAATTATTGATTTTTTCCTATTTATTTTTGCTCTTTTACTGTTACTTATCAAAATATTATTATTAAGATTAATATTAATCTCTTTATTTTTGAACTTAAAATATACAGCGATAGCGTATATATAGTTTTTGAAAAAAAGAATAATTAAACATATTAAAATAGTGATATTAGGAATATCTAAAATATCTTTTAAATAGGAATAAAAAATCATACACACAAGTAAATATATGGATAATAATACTTTCACAATATTTAAAAAAGGTAAATACGAATCTAAAAACATTTTACAATATGGAATAATTTCTTTATAACTTGAATATGCTAATTTAATTTTCATAATAATCACTCCTAATGCATTCATTATATTCTTATGTTATTGATTTTTCTATATCTTCTTATGATATCATAAATAAAAATGGAAGAATATAAACGAGGAAAATATAATAAAAATAAATAATGATAATTATTGTTTGACTATTATAAAAGGCAGTAGAAATGTTAGAAAATAAACATTTCTACTGCCTTTTTGAAACACCATAAAAATTCTGAACCTTGTTTTTTATTATCTTTAAATTCCAAATTTTTCGTCAATTGCCAATAAATCTTCTTTTGTTTCCGCATCAATCATTGCTTGTACAAGTTCCTTATTGCATAATACGGTCGCAAGCTGCATCATCTGTTGCATGTGTGTATCATGATCAACACTTGCTAAAACGAAATAAATTCTTGCATCTTTATCCGGATCTCCTTCTACAAAGTGAACAGGTTTTGCTACACGCATAAAACTGATTTCAGTTCCATGTACACCATCCCCACCTTCTGTTGAGTGAGGCATTGCGATATTTGGTGCTAATACAATATAAGGCCCATATTTTGCAATACATTCAAAAATGGAATCAATATAACTTTGTTCAATAACCCCTTTATCCAATAATGGTTTACAGCTGGCAACTACAGAATCACGCCAGTCATCAAACCCTTCATGAAAACAATATAAATCTTTTTCTATAAGTTCCTTAAACATGATTTAACCTCCAATATTATAGAATTGATCTGAATGGAACGTTTGGTTCATCAGTAAAGCAATCTTCAAATCC
>NZ_QVFI01000058.1:0-4801 GCF_003433845.1 Absiella sp. AM09-50 | reverse complement strand
TTTTTGTCTATTGTCTATTTGCAAACGTACCCCTCTGTTAGATACCGAGGGGTTTTACCTGCTGGCGTGGCTAACGCCACACCAGCAACGGCTAGTCCGTGCCGTCGCCTTTCGCTTCGCACGTCGCCGTCCCGTCCTGCCTTGCTTGTGCAAGAGAGCCGATAGTCTGCAAAAAATCATGTCCTTTCGGGACTAAAGGCGTGTAAAACTCACTGATAACGCTTGTTCCCACATCACAATATCCACGCCCCTTGATACGCTTCTGAAAAAACTGCTTTTTCACATCTGAACCAAACAGCATACCGTAACCTAATTCGCTGATACGCCCAAGTCCCACACGGAAATTGAAGTTATCTCTGATACCGTCCGAGAAATACTTTGCGTCTGGACGCTGGCAGGCAACGATAAGGAAATAACCTGCTTGTCGTCCTAACATAACGATTTTCTTTAACTTGCTAAGTAAGCTCACACTTTCTTTCGTCCCCAGCATTTCAAAAAATGCTACATATTCATCAAAGATAAGAAAGCAGGGTGGCAGTCCCAGATAGGCATAGTTTTCGCCCGTCTTATAGTTCGGGTGTCGCTTCATTTCCTCACTTCGCTGTACCATGCCCTCATAAAAGGCATTGACGCAATCAATCATTTCTTCTTTGGTGTGATACACATTTTCCATAACTGTCCCTAAGTCTGCAAGGTCAGCGTTCTTCGGGTCTAAGATATAAAGGACAGCGTTTGTATGCAGTAAGGCTTCAATGAGTGTCAGCAGAAAATATGTTTTACCGCCACCAGTCCCACCAGCAATCAGAGCGTGAGGGAGTGCGTCATATTCCCAGACAAGATTTTTCATCAATCTAAGACAACCGTTTTCTGCCCGTACTTCATCAATGGTAATGCGGTTCGCTATCATATCATAAAGCAGGGTATATTCGATATAGCCGTCATGCAGGGTCTTGTCGGTCAGCTCACAATACAAGCCACTTTCCAACTTATCCTCCAACCGTAAAAGCTGGTCTTGATATTTTCCCAGCGTAATTTCACAGCGGATATGAAGAAGTCCTTTTTCCATTTGATAATAAATCTTTGGAAACCAGACGATTTTTTCCCTTGATCTGCTTTGCAGGTCAGTAAAAAAACCGCTGTCTTGTACGGTATCGGCTTCATACCACTTATTTTCCAGTATCATTCTTGCCAGCTTTTGACGGTGCAGTAGCTTCTTGAAACTGTCGTAACAGAAGCGGTAATACAGAAAAGCGACCAATGCACAAACACCAGTCGCTATCAGTATGGTTATGAAGTTGTAAAGGGAAAGCGTAAAGCCATTGTCTAATAAGCTGAAATGTTCCCAGTCGGTACGCATGAGCTGTTTGCTATTCAGTAGCAGGAGAACTGCCACGAACACAAACAGAAGCGTCTCTATGGAAAAATGATAAACAAGGTGCTTGTCGCTGGCTCTGATACGGTGTCCTTTGTTCCAAATCATACGCATAAATCAATCACTCCTTTCTGGGTATGAAAAAAGCAGTCAATCCTAAGACTAACTGCTTTGTGTGTAGGGATATAAAATTGTAAAACTAAGATTGCATTTCAGATATGGATTTGAAACCCCTCATAGCTGAATATACCATTCCCTTGTTTTAATTTCCCTTCATTTGACAAGTTGTGAAAAGCTGTCTCTATCTTGTCAATTATAGTAACTGGAATAGATAAATGATGATGTCCTGGCAAAATTCGACTTATCTTTAAAGATTGAATTTTTCTAACAGACTTCCAAAATTCTTGTGGGTTTGTTGATGGATAAAAAGCATCAAGGCAACCGCTATATATCAAATCGCCGGAATACAGATATTTTCTATCCGCTTCATAGAAACAACAATGTCCGGGAGAATGACCGGGCGTGTGAATAACTACCAACTTTCTGTTCCCTAAGTCAATACAATCTTCATCATGTAAAATCATTTGCGGAACCCCTTGAAAAATCTGATATTTCTCTACCTTAAAATCCGAGGGGAAATCACATGGATTGCACATAATATTGTTTTTTACCACTTGCAAAGGTATAGGGAATTTGACCGATAGCCATTCTTTTTCTGCTTCATGAACTGCAATAGACCGAAAATATTTATGTCCACCGATATGATCCCAATGAACATGAGTAGTGATTACTGTAACGGGCAGTTTCGTCAATCCATCAATAACCTCTCTGATGTTGGAAACACCTAAACCTGTATCAATCAGAATGGCTCTTTTTGTCCCACACAATAGATAACAATGTGTTTCTTCCCAGTGTTTGTATTCGCTGATGACGAATGTATCTTGGTCTATTTGTTCGACGGTAAACCAACTGTCCATATACTATTCTCACTCCCTAAAAATTTTAATTTGTCGCTTTCTTCATACCCATATTATAACAGTTCCGTATATCCTCTACAACGAAAATCTATTCAGCAAGTCTATTTTTTCGGTTGTCCCTGCGGTGTATGGTTCTGTGTATTGCCTGCGTTCTGGTTGCTTTTATTCTTCAATACAATATCCTCTGCCTTTACATACCAGTCCACATCTGCACCCGTATAGGTTTTTCTTGATACCGTATCGGCTACTGGATTGACAAGCTCCACAACCGCATTGTACGGAAATTCCCTTAACGGTACTTCTGGCGGTACGGACACGGGGATAATTCCACCATGCAGACTGCACTTCAAATCATAGATACGCTTTTTAAGCTGGGTACTCGGTGTCCCGTCCTCATTCTGCAAGAACACATCTCGCACCGCTGTAAATTTTAATTCTCCAAATGTTTTCTCTTTGTCAATAACAAACCCGTTTGATAATCTCATAAATTCTTCACTCCTTTACTTTTCTTCAACTGCTACAATATCATCAGCAAGCAACACATAATCGGTATGTCCCATATCCCCGATTGCGTAACCTCTGCCATATAACTTCGGATTGACAAGTTTTACTTTCTGTTCATACTTGAAATGCTTTTCGCCAGCCTGCACGGGAATTTCTACCACAACATTTTCGCCTTTTTGTACGTCAGAATAAAGGTTATAGCTTCGTCTGGCTAAGACCCTGCGGTTATTTTTATCTCTTTCAAAGACTGGCTCACTTTCGCCTGCAAATTCAAGAGTTCCAAAAGACTGTGCCATATCTGGCACGACATATTTCATTTCCATAGTGTTTTACCTCATTTCTTTCTATTTTTGATAAGTTTTTTGATTGTGATTTCTTATTCTGGCGGTTTGGGAAGTACCAGCAATCCCCCAGATAGTAAAGGGTAAAATCAATGCTTACGCACCCTTGACTATCCGTGTTCTTGCAGGTAAGTAGCAGACAATCCAGAATAAGCGGAAGTCTGCCGACACGGTATCGGCGGAGAACGTGATTTTTCTTTTCTCATACCGTTACCGCCTTATGATTTCTTCATTTTACGGCGTTTGCAGAAGAAGATACCTGCCAGTCCAGCACCAGAAGTCAAAAGAAGTGCAAGCAGTCCGTAAAGGTTTGTGCTATCGCCAGTTTTTGGACTGTCTGTTTTATGCGGTGTATCTGGTGTCTGTGGTGTTTCGGGTTTCTTTGGTTCTTCTGGGACTTTGGTTTTTTCCTTAAAGGTAATCGTCTGTCCCTTATCCTCAATATCCTTATGCTCGGTAACTTTCTTCGGCTCGTCTGGATTGCTTAAATCGTACAATTCTTCAAAAGTTACAAGCTGTTTGCCGTCAAGAGAAGTAGCGTCAAAGGTAAAGGCAACTTCCACTTTCATAGTTTCGCTGTCAGCAGTAAAAGTGTAATCACTTTTCACACGTTTTCCATTGATAAGAAGCTCTGCATTTTCTTCTTTCAACATCTGCCAGCCCACAAGTTTGTACTGTGTACCGACTTCTAAGCCCTCTAAGATTACGGTATCAATGATTGTAACGTCTTTTCCAGCTTCAAGCTCTTTGTTGCCGTCCTTATCCGTAGCAGTCGTATGAATTTTGACGATACGCTCTGTGATAAGTACCGTCTGTCCGTCGTCCTCAATGTCTTTATGTTCCGCAACTTTTACGGGTTCGTCTGGATTGCTGAAATCATACAATTCTTCAAAGGTAACAAGGTTTTTGCCACCTAAAGCAGACGCATTAAATGTATAGGAAATTTCCACTTTCATTTCTTCATCATCAGCGACAAAGGTATAATCATTTTCCACACGTTTTCCATTGATAAGAAGTTCTACATTTTCTTCTTTTAACATCTGCCAGCCTTTTAACTGATACTTTGTGCCTTTTGTAAGTCCGTCTAATTTGACAGTATCAACAATCGTAATCTCTTTTCCTGCAAGGATAGTCTTTTCGCCGTCTTTGCTGGTCGCTGTGGTATGGATAGAGATTTCTTTTTCGTATTCATCAGTCAGCGTTCCTAAATCAATCACAAGGTTATTTCTTGATACCACGATTTCAAAAGGTGGGATAAGTTCAAAACCTTTGTTACTATCAGAGCGTAATTCTTCAATGATATAGGTATCATAAGGTAACGCACCTTTGCTGTCATCTGGTTCAGAAGTTCCAAACCACACACCGTCCTCGCTGGTCTTTCCTGCGTTTGTATTGTGCTTATGAGAAGCCCATTCAGCAGAAGTGGAGAATTGCCCGTTATCATCAGTTACCACGACATGATTTTCGCCCGTCATCTTGCTTGTGATCCTAAAGGGAACATTAGCAAGACGCTTGTGTGTACCTGCACCGATTTTTACACCCTCAATATCTCCACGCTTAATCTGATTATAGATAGAATGAGCTTCGTCGGTTAAGTCCACGATTTT
>NZ_QVFI01000057.1:0-4810 GCF_003433845.1 Absiella sp. AM09-50 | reverse complement strand
TCCTGCATACTGCGGATTGAGCTTTCTGTGGCAATCTGCAAGGCATGAATTTTTCCCTCACGGGACTGTGCGATTAGCTGTCGGAAACTGTCATGCACGATAAATTTCTGCTCTGCGGATAAGAAAGAATAGTTGTACGGTATCAGCTCATAATAGGCGAACACCTCATTGTCCTTGTTCCAGACAAGGTTATTGTCAATATATTTTATCGGGAACATAGTTCACACTCCTTACTGCCGTGATTGTTTCATTCAATATCTGCTTATGCAGTTTTACGGCTTTTCCTGCATAAGTGATTTTAGGTCGCAACGCATAAGTTATCTGTGATTTCAAAAAGCTGTACGGTTTCTTTCCGTCAAAGGTTTTCTGCGACATAAACCAAGTGAGAGCAACAGGAATACCAAAGTATTTGAGAAATGCTCCCTCAATCATGGAAAGTGGGGGAATATCCCCAAACAGAATGATGATAAATTCTGTAATCACAAACCATGTAATCTGTGTAAAGGTAACGGGAAAGGGCAAGTTAAAGTCATTGATTGCATACAAGACTTTTTCCACGTTCCAGATACCCGTATAAGATTTAATCTTTTTCAAATTCTTTCAGCTCCTTTCAAAATAGAAAAGGACAGCCATGTTTCAGACTGTCCCTTAAAAGAGAAATACGCTGTCAGTAGCAACAATGCTTGTCGCTGATCTTCCAGCGTTAGTATGGTATCTCGCACATACCTCGGCTTGTTTCAATAAAGCAACCACCCATATCCAAATCTCGCCCATAGGCTTCATAGTCAATGTAGTTCTGTAAGCTGGGTGGAATATCCCCTAGTGCCTGCAATTCGTCTATGTAGTAATAGGCAACGTCTGTCATGGTTTCACAGTCGGGATAATAATAAATATCGTCCTTGTGTTCCACGACTTCTTCCAGCGTCCCGTAGTGGCTGATAAATTCGTCCAGACACTCTACGATATAGTCGGGAAGTTCCTCTATCATTTCATACATTTCATTGAGTTCTTCAATGGAAACATACTCTCCAATCGCAATAGGGAAGTTGTCGGTATCATGGATAGCATATTCCTCATATTGTTCATTTAAGCCGATTTTTTCTTTCACATCTTCCTCGTCAATAGGAAACGTGAACCAAGCACCGACTAAATAGCCCTCATTGTATTTGCCAAGATTAGCAATATAAACCGCCATATCATCAATCATAAGCACCACCTCATTTCCTACTCTGGCAGTTCAAAGATAGCGTGTTCCGTTACTAAAAATTTCCCGTGTTCCTGCAAGTGAGAAGCATAGGCTTCAAAGTCAAAATAATATTCTTGACAGTCCTCGGACAGATGTTTGAACGTCGGGTCGTTCATCAGCTTTTGCCTTGCAACATCTATCATGATTTTGCAGTCGTGATAAACCGTAATCACATTTCTGCAAATATAAAGTGCTTCTAAATTTTCATACACCGTAAGAAGTGCTGTATATTCTTCCTGCATATCGCTCGAAAGCTGGCGGTACATAAAATCTAATTCGTTGAGCTGGTACACGCTGGTATGTTCGTGGACTTCATCAGCATAAGGCAACACCTTTTCGATAATGCGGTAATCCCCACTTTCTGCACCGACACCCAGCTTTTCTTCAAACTCGGCAACATCTATCGGCAGGTCGAACCAGTATGATATTGTTTCTTCGCCAGTTGTTCCTCTCGTTTCCACCAGCACCCTTGTTTCCTGCATTGTTCCTCACGTCCTTTCTGTTGCTTCATCACATCTTTTATGGTCTGGTACGACATACCAAACACATACTTTGAAAAATCTTCTAACTGTCTTTCTTCATAGTCGGCAGGGTTCAGTCGTTTCATTTCATGCCACACCTTACGCTTGTAAGAGGGCAGGTCGGAAATGTATTCACAGCCGACTTTTACCTGCATATCCTTAAAAATATCGTTCATTTCATCACTCCAATCTGAAATTTAGGTAAGAAAAAAGCAGTCAATCCTAAGACTAACTGCTTTGTGTGTATAGATATAATTTGATTAAGTTTTAAAACCAGCTTATTTTTTCATCTCTAAATTGAGGGTTATCGCTGTGCTGATATGGATTGTAGTTATTCAAATTGCAACCATATTCTTTTAATGATTTGATTTTGTTATCTTCTGTCCATTCAATTAAGGAAATACCGTCAAATTCTTCAACACTTCCCGTATTCATTTCATTTTTAAAATACCATTCTACGACAGTTTGATTTTCTTTATGAAAGAACTGTTTAATATCCCAAATAATGACTTTACCACGAGTATTCCATTCATTAAACCAATGTTTTACTGTTTTAAGATTTTCATATTTAGGACACCAGCTTTCCGTATAAACAACATCCTCTGTAAAAATTTTATCCATTCCTAAATCTTGCTGTTTAAGCCACATATCGAACCATAAGCGAATGATTTTTTCTCTCTCATTCATAATAAAACACCTCAATCCTAAGACCAATTACTTTGTAAATAATGAAGTTGAAAATTTATTTTATAGAATTTTTGCCATATAAAACTCATCAACAAAGGAACCAGCAACAAACATTGATTTTTTTCTTATTCCTTCAATTTTAAAACCATTTTTTTCATACAAATTTTTTGCAGTATTATTACAACATTCAACTGTCAGTTCCAAACGGACAATATTATTTGTTTTAGCCCATAAATCTAAATTATTAAAAAAAGTAGTTCCAATACCTTTTCCTCTATATTTTTTTAAGATACCTATAACAATATATGCCGTATGAAAATTTCTTTCAAATTTTCCTCTTTCTGCTCTAATATAACCAACTATTTTGTCATTTTCTGTTGCCACTTGCAAAAAATCAAAACCTTGAATTACATTGTCTTGAATATCTAATTTTAATTCTTGAATAGTAGTTTTCGCTTTTCTTTCATTTGGTTCGTACATCATGTAATCTGTTTCAGTATCTAAACGATTTAATAACTCCCAAAAATCTTTTATTCTATTGATTTCCAATTTGCTATAAATAATCATATTTTCAACCTCAAATAGTATTCACTTTATTTCATATTCTAAATTATACCATTCTCATATCAGCACCACAATAAAATTTTATGCACCGATAATCTTATTGAATAGTTCTAACAATACATCTTTCACACCGCCAGCGTTGAACACCAAGCCGACAGCAATCAAGGCAACTACCAAGAAGCCGATAAGTTTTGAAAACTCACGCTTGAACCCTAAGTAGATACCAATAACCACAATCGCCATAAGCACTAAGCTCTGTGCGTTTGATAAAAACCATTGATATAAATTCTGTCCGAAATTCATTTAATTGTCCTCGCTTTCTTCTAATTGTTTCATTTCATAGTCAGCTTCTTTGCCGATATTCAAAATACACATCAAGACTACGCCGATACCCATTCCCATAGATACCAGCAGGAAGTCTTTTAATAATACCCACATTTTTCATCACTCCTAACTTTCCACCAAATCTTTTGTAGGGGTCGTCTGCTGTTTGATTATCATTTCATGCTTTTCTGTGAGCTTTGCCTGCTGTTCGATTGTTTCCATGTAGTCTGTACCATTTCCTTTATCAATCTTTTTCAGCATTTTCAAGGTCGGTGCTACCTGCCTTTGTACCCACCGCAATGTGCGGTCTAAGGTGTAAGGCTCTGGCTTTGTCGTTAGCTTTAAGCTCTGTCTGTTATCGCCGATAAACCAAGCCCAGCGGTCATTAAGTTTCCAGTCATTTTTCCGCTTGTCTGGTTCTTCATCAACAAACCGCACATACTGGTTGATAATCGAAAAGGCGGTCTGCTCTGCGTCATAATAGGTCAGCAAATCTCGTACTGCATAATAGGCACGTTCATTTCTAAGCCGTATCTCAAAACGATTGATAATGTCGGCTTCTTCAAGCGGTGTCCCTAACTTGACGTACTGCTCATAGTCCTTTTCATAGATACAGAAATACACATCTGATTTCAGAGAACCAAGATAAAGGGTACGTCCCATATATTCTCTGTCGTCCTCTCTGTGCTTGATAAGCTCGCCCGACTGGTAAAACTTATAGCTTCTGGACTTTCCGATATATTCCCGTTTCCTGCATTTCTCCGCAAGCTCTGGAATATCCAAAATGCCCGTATGGTCGTTGATAGCAAGGTCGATACGCTTCATCACGCCACCATCTACGAGTGCGTCCATGAGAAAGTCATACCAGCTTCTTTGCTGTGCCAGCAGGTAACTTTCAAACTGCCTGCAACCACGCCCCTTTAATTCTAAAAGGACACCTTTTTCTTCGTCAGCCGACGTATAGATAAAGATGTCCCCTAAAGAATAATGCTCCGTATAACTGTAATGTCCGTAATCTTCATGGAGCATATAATTGACATTCAGTTTTAATATATCTTTGATTATGTGCTGTATATCCAGCGTGGGAAAACGAATTTTTACATAATCAAACAGCATGGTAAGCGGTGCTTCTGGATTGAACCTTGCCAATTCCTTATGCAAAGTTTCCAGAAGTTCCTTTGACGGCTTCATTTTTCCGCTTTCTATCTTGTTGAGATATTCTCTTGTGATACCAGAAGCCACCGCCAGCCTGCCTTGTGAGATACCGTAAGCAATCCTTTTCTCCCGTAATTCTTTTATCCATTGTTCTTCATTCAGAACCATACCCCCAATCTGTCAAGTGTGAAGTTTTTTAAGGCGACTTCACAGTCGATTTTTGTTAGGAAACCATGCCAGAAGCCTTATGTTTCCTATGTTTTTTGTCTATTGTCTATTTGCAAACGTACCCCTCTGTTAGATACCGAGGGGT
>NZ_QVFI01000056.1:0-5148 GCF_003433845.1 Absiella sp. AM09-50 | reverse complement strand
TCCTGCATACTGCGGATTGAGCTTTCTGTGGCAATCTGCAAGGCATGAATTTTACCCTCACGGGACTGTGCGATAAGCTGGCGAAAACTGTCATGCACGATAAATTTCTGCTCTGCGGATAGAAAAGAATAGTTGTACGGTATCAGCTCATAGTAGGCGAACACCTCATTGTCCTTGTTCCAGACAAGGTTATTGTCAATATATTTTATCGGGAACATAGTTCACACTCCTTACTGCCGTGATTGTTTCATTGAGTATCTGCTTATGCAGTTTTACGGCTTTTCCTGCATAAGTGATTTTGGGTCTTAACACATAGGTTATCTGTGATTTCAAAAAGCTGTACGGCTTCTTTCCGTCAAAAGTTTTCTGCGACATGAACCAAGTGAGAGCAACGGGAATACCGAAGTATTTGAGAAATGCTCCCTCAATCATGGAAAGTGGGGGAATATCCCCAAACAGAATGATGATAAATTCTGTAATCACAAACCATGTAATCTGTGTAAAGGTAACGGGAAAGGGTAAGTTAAAGTCATTGATTGCATACAAGACTTTTTCCACGTTCCAGATACCCGTGTAAGATTTAATCTTTTTCAAGTTCTTTCAGCTCCTTTCGTAAGTTCTTCAAAGAGAAAAGGACAGCCATGTTTCAGACTGTCCCTTAAAGAGAAATACGCTGTCAGTAGCAACCATGCTTGTCGCTGATCGTCCAGCGTTAATATGGTATCTCGCACATACCTCGGCTTGTTTCAATAAAGCAACCGCCCATATCCAAATCTCGCCCGTAGGCTTCATAGTCAATGTAGTTCTGTAAGCTGGGTGGAATATCTCCAAGTGCCTGCAATTCGTCTATGTAGTAGTAGGCAACATCTGTCATGGTTTCACAATCGGGATAAAAATAAATATCGTCCTTATTTTCCACGACTTCTTCCAGCGTTCCATAGTGGCTGATAAATTCGTCCAGACACTCTACGATATAGTCGGGAAGTTCCTCTATCATTTCATACATCTCATTGAGTTCTTCAATGGAAACATACTCGCCAATCTCAATAGGGAAGTTGTCGGTATCATGGATAGCGTATTCCTCATACCGTTCATTCAACCCGATTTTTTCTTTCACATCTTCCTCGTCAATGGGAAACGTGAACCAAGCACCGACTAAATAGCCCTCATTGTATTTGCCAAGATTAGCAATATAAACCGCCATATCATCAATCATAAGCACCACCTCATTTCCTACTCTGGCAGTTCAAAGACGCTGTGTTCTGTTACAAGATAGCGTCTATTTTCCAGCAAATGAGAAGCGTAGGCTTCAAAGTCAAAGTAATATGCTTGACAGTCCTCGGATAAATGTTTGAATGTCGGGTCATTCATCAGCTTTTGCCTTGCAACATCTATCATGCTTTTGCAGTCGGGATAAACTGTAATCACGTTTCTGCAAATATAAAGTGCTTCTAAATTCTCAAACACCGTAAGAAGTGATACATATTCTTCCTGCATATCACTTGAAAGCTGGCGGTACATAAAATCTAATTCGTTGAGCTGATACACGCTTGTATGTTCGTGGACTTCATCAGCAAAAGGCAGTACCTTTTCGATAATGTGGTAATCTTGACTTTCTGCACCGACACCTAACTTTTCTTCAAACTCGGCAACATCTATCGGCAGGTCGAACCAGTATGATATTGTTTCTTCGCCAGTTGTTCCTCTCGTTTCCACCAGCACCCTTGTTTCCTGCATTGTTCCTCACGTCCTTTCTGTTGCTTCATCACATCTTTTATGGTCTGGTACGACATACCAAACACATACTTTGAAAAATCTTCTAACTGTCTTTCTTCATAGTCGGCAGGGTTCAGTCGTTTCATTTCCTGCCACACCTTACGCTTGTAAGAGGGCAGGTCGGAAATGTATTCACAGCCGACGTTTGCCTGCATATCCTTAAAAATATCGTTCATTTTATCACTCCAATCTGAAATTTTGGCAAGAAAAAAGCAGTCAATCCTAAGATTAACTGCTTTGTGTGTATGGATATGAAATTGTAAAACAGAAATTTGTTCAATCACTTTTACACATTTGTTGTGTTTATTTGAATAACGCAAACAAGAGTACACAATAATGTAGCAATATTGATAAAAATATTACTAATTTTTTTGCTTTTCCGACGAAAACTAATGCTGATAATGATAAATATAATACTCAAAATTGTAAAAAACAAATTCCATAAGTATGAATTATACATGAAATTACCTTTTATAAATTTTGCACCGAAATTATTAATATCAATCAGTAAAATAAACACAGTCAAAATCGTACCAGCAATATACGATATAAAAGCCAATCGTTTAAACCTATTATAAGACCATATAGCCACCGAAAAAACCAATAATAGAATAGGGTATGAATAAATACAAACAAAAAACCACATTAACTTTGTTGATGAACCTATTGCGTCCATTTATACTCCCCTTTCAAAATATCTTTACTCTATTATTTTTAGAGCAATTTCTTTAGCAAAAGTACTTGAAACTCGTTCTTTTTGCAAACTATCTTCAAGATATACAGCAAAATACTCCCTTTGTTGTCCCTTTTCAGTAAAACCTAGAAACCATGCTTCTCCATTTGTACCAGAACCAGTTTTCCCATATACTTTTCCCCCTTGCTCATCTTCAATTAACATAATTTTCTTTAATATTTCAACATTTTGACTGTCATAGAAACTTTTACTTTCAAAAATTCTTGATAAAACCTCTACCTGTTCGTATGGAGATATTTTCAAAGATGAACCGAGCCAAAACCCATTCAATTCTTTGTATGGATTTATCATACTTCCTTCCCATGCTGAAACATCACAATTACCATATTCCAACTCACTTAGTTCTTTTTTGACTTCTTCTTCCCCCACTCTGTTTATAATCTGATGAAAGTACCATATACAAGACGTTTGAAATGCTTTTTGCAAAGTTAAGTTTTCGTTCCATTCTGAATTTGGATATTGAGTTCCATTATAATTCAATGTGGAAGTTTCATCTTTGATAATATTATTGTGTAACCCTATTAACGTAGAAATAATTTTAAAAGTTGAATATGGGGATACTTGTTGTTCTGCCATATCTTTATTATAAAAAGAGTACTTGTTTTTTGAGGGACTGTATAAAACTGCACAGCCATTAACACCATTAAAATCATCACTTAAATCAAGTATTTCTTCCTCATTGCTCTCGCTCACTTTTTTTTCTATTTTTGATTGTTCTAATTGATTTGTTTCTGTCCTCTCTATTTTTTCTTGTCTAGCCGAACACCCCGATAACATTATAAAGCATATTGCTGAAATACAAGTAATCTTTAATAATCTTAACATATTTTGCTCCTTACAATTTCCAGTTTGTGTCTTTATTCATACCCATATTATACCATTCGTATGTCAGCACCACAATAAAATTTTATGCTCCGATAATCTTATTGAACAGCTCTAACAGTACATCTTTCACACCGCCAGCATTGAATACCAAGCCGACAGCAATTAAGGCAACTACCAAGAAGCCGATAAGTTTGGAAAACTCACGCTTGAAACCTAAGTAGATACCGATAACCACGATCGACATAAGCACCAAGCTCTGTGCATTTGATAAAAACCATTGATACAAATTTTGTCCGAAATTCATTTAATTGTCCTCGCTTTCTTTTAATTGTTTCATTTCATAGTCAGCTTCTTTGCCGACATTCAAAATACACATCAAGACTACGCCGATACCCATTCCCATAGATACCAGCAGGAAGTCTTTTAATAATACCCACATTTTTCATCACTCCTAACTTTCCACCAAATCTTTTGTAGGGGTCGTCTGCTGTTTGATTATCATTTCATGCTTTTCTGTGAGCTTTGCCTGCTGTTCGATTGTTTCCATGTAGTCTGTACCGTTTCCTTTATCAATCTTTTTCAGCATTTTCAAGGTCGGTGCTACCTGCCGTTGTACCCACCGCAATGTACGGTCTAAGGTGTAAGGCTCTGGCTTTGTCGTCAGCTTCAAGCTCTGTCTGTTATCGCCGATAAACCAAGCCCAGCGGTCATTGAGTTTCCAGTCATTTTTTCGCTTGTCTGGTTCTTCATCAACAAACCTCACATACTGGTTGATGATAGAAAAGGCAGTCTGCTCTGCGTCATAATACGTCAGCAAATCTCGTACTGCATAATAGGCACGTTCATTTCTAAGCCGTATCTCAAAACGATTGATAATGTCGGCTTCTTCAAGCGGTGTCCCTAACTTGACGTCCTGCTCATAGTCCTTTTCATAGATACAGAAATACACATCTGATTTCAGAGAACCAAGATAAAGGGTACGTCTCATATATTCTCTGTCGTCCTCTCTGTGCTTGATAAGCTCGCCCGACTGGTAAAACTTATAACTTCTGGACTTTCCGATATATTCCCGTTTCCTGCATTTCTCCGCAAGCTCTGGTATATCCAAAATGCCCGTATGGTCGTTGATAGCAAGGTCGATACGCTTCATCACGCCACCATCTACGAGTGCGTCCATGAGAAAGTCATACCAGCTTCTTTGCTGTGCCAGCAGGTAACTTTCAAACTGTCGGCCACCACGCCCTTTTAACTCTAAAAGGACACCTTTTTCTTCGTCAGCCGACGTATAGATAAAGATGTCCCCAAGAGAATAATGCTCCGTATAGCTGTAATGTCCGTAATCTTCATGGAGCATATAATTGATATTCAGTTTTAATATATCTTTGATAATGTGCTGTATATCCAGCGTGGGAAAACGAATTTTCACATAATCAAACAGCATGGTAAGCGGTGCTTCTGGATTGAACCTTGCCAGTTCCTTATGCAGAGTTTCCAGAAGCTCCTTTGACGGCTTCATTTTTCCGCTTTCTATCTTATTGAGATATTCTCTTGTGATACCAGAAGCCACCGCCAGCCTGCCTTGTGAGATACCGTAAGCAATCCGTTTCTCCCGTAATTCTTTTATCCATTGTTCTTCATTCAGAACCATACCCCCAATCTATAAAGTGTGAAGTTTTTTAAGGCGACTTCACAGCCGATTTTTGTTAGGAAACCATGTCAGAAGCCTTATGTTTCCTATGCTTTTTGTCTATTGTCTATTTGCAAACGTACCCCTCTGTTAGATACCGAGGGGT
>NZ_QVFI01000055.1:0-6578 GCF_003433845.1 Absiella sp. AM09-50 | reverse complement strand
GTCATTTTCTTGCCTGTGCTGTCGATACCGTCCTCAATATCCCGTCTTATCTGCTGTTCCAGTTCTCGAAGTGAGGGTTTTTCCCGTTTTCCCTTTGGTGTCGGGTCTGTGGGTGTCAATCTCCAAGCATACACATATTTTGTGTTTCCAAATGCGTCTACATATTTATATAAGTATTTTCCGTCTGTTCGTTGGCTCTCTCCAGTATGCAGGATACGACCTTTGCTATCCCGTCTTTTTTCTTTCATGGTGTCTGCTCCTTTCCTTGTTGGAAAGAGCCTTGATATGACTTGTGTTCATCATAACACATACAAGGCTCATTTGCATTAGATTGCGTCCAATTTGTCAATGACCTGTTCAAACTGTCGGCGTTTAATCTGTATGCGGTTGCCATTCATAATGAGCCAGCCAGCGTCCTTGTTTTCCTCTGCCAATCGTCTTAACTTGTTTTCTCCAATGCGGAAATACTTTGACGCTTCTTCAATGGTAAGGGTGTATTTTTCCCATACGGGAATATCGTTGTTATTCATCAGATACCCCCTTTCCCATGTTTTGTGTCATACTGGATATAGGGGATAAGGTCGGTGCGGTTTATCCTCTGTAAATGGGCGGTTAATTTACTGGAAAGGGAATTGCTGTATCTTGCCTTATCAAGCATAGTTCCTACTTTTTCCAGTCCACCTAATGCGTCATGTTCTTCCAAGAAATAAAAACTTTTGACAGCGGAAATGACGCCACCCTCTGTGAGCCATTGCTGTGTTTCTTCAAGGGAATTATGCTGCTTTGGTACTTGCAGTTTCAAGACTTCCACAGCCCCTAAAAAGCGTTCCCAAAATCGACACGTTTTCCACCTGCTTTTATTACTTTCGTTTCTGTTTGGCACGACAAAGCGTAGGTTGTTTGCCAGTAGCCCGAAAGCCAGTTCCCCAAGTTCCAGCGGTCTGTCCTTAAATGTCATGGCAAAAACATGAGCCTTATCATCACGCAGTTGCATTTCTGTTCGTTTCCAACTGCCGACTTCCTCAAGCGTCTTATTATGTTTTGAACAGACTTCCTTATCCTTATCATAAAAGCGGTAGGATAATCCAGATTTTCCAGCACCGATATAAACAGTCTTTGCGGTGTCGAAATCGTCAAACTTGCTTTCATCAAAGTGGTAGCCCTCACTATTGGAGATAAATTCCTCTTTTTCGCATTTCTTCTTTATCTGCTCTATGGTAAAGAATGGCTTTTCGTTCTTATCATCAATGGCAATATCAAGTCTTGTGAAATGAAAATTATCCAGTCCGTATCTTCGCTCACAGCGTCGGAACATATCCCCAAAGGTATAATTCCTACTGTCGAGAATACGGAAAATATCATCACAACCTCTGCCAGTCATAACAAGATAACAGCCTAGCCCCTGTGGGTTGTCCTCTGTCTTTCTTGCGTCCCCCGATACATAAATATCTCCAATCTGCCAGCGTGCTTGATAGGTTTTGTATTTAATGCTTGCCGGATAGACATTGAAAATATCAGTCGGTAAACCTAAAATGTGCATGATTACATCTTCAGCGGTTGCCGTTTCAAATACAATGCTGATGTAATCAATCTTAACGGATAAATTTTTGTGTGTAGTTATAGTGCATTACTCCTTTCGTATGCCCCGTTTTTTTGCGGGGTAAAAATAGCGTTTTGTCCTTTATTTATCACAGTTTCTAGGTACTATGACATGTATGCGCAGGGCGGTGTTACATATACGCCCTTTACGAGCGCCTAAAGGCGTTCCCTTTCTTCCTGTGTCTGTTCCGTTCTTAACGCTCACGAGCCTTGAGAGGCTCGTGGCTAAACGAAACAGCCCCAGTCAGAAACCCTATTTTTAGTCTGATAGTCCATGCTCATTCATGCTATCAAAGTGAAAACATCTCTTATATATGCTTACTCAAGTGTGTGATTGACCCTAGCGTGCTTAATCACTCTGTCTGATAAGATAATAACGCCACTAGAATTACTTGTCAAGAAGTTTCGATTGACTTTTCGATATATATTAAGTATGATATGCTTATAAATGACAATAAAAGCAACGAAAGGAGCGGTTATACTAAGTTATGGAGTATTATGAAAAGAAAATCAGTTTCTTAGGAGAAAACATACAAATCATAAGAAAACACAGGGGAATGAAACAACAGGAACTTGCCAATAAAATCGGTATCAATATGCAGAGCCTTTCCAAGATTGAACGAGGTGTGAATTATCCTACCTTTGATACATTGGAAAAGATAATGGACGTGCTGGGAGTAACACCGAATGAATTATTGTCGGGGGAATGGAAATATATTGACCACACCGAGCCATATATCATGGACGTTATCAAACGAGAACAGGATTTTAATGTTTCCTTAGATTATTTGTCTGAAAATGAATTTTTCAATGACGAAAAAGAATGTAGATTTTACATGGAAACTACATTGATTAGATACATTAGCAATTATCTTTCTAGTGAGGTAGTAGAGTTGGAAGAACTTATGGAAATCAAGCAGTTGATACAGCGTCAGAAATTGGAACGCATGATGAAAGTACATAAGGAAATGCGAGGGTTAGACCGATACAGAGAACAGCCCAAAGAGTATAAATATCACGACCCTTATGATGATTGGATATTCCGTCAGCTTGCAGATATAGACAACAGAAACAACATTCCCAACACTTCGCCACAATTAGATTTTAATGAAACGGACTATGAAGATTATCTAAAAGAGAAATGGAATAGAGGACTTTAATTTTCCTCTTGCATGAAAGATACAGCAAACAAAAAGCCCAATCAAGAGTGCAAAGCACCACCAATGGTGGTAAGGCTCTTTACAGGGTTCTTTCTTTTCTGTGGTGGGTAATCAAGCGAAAAATGAAGAAGTGTTTTGTCATGCTTTATATTTTTATCCCGACTTTGATAATTCAGATTGTGAAAATGATTAAATACAGAAAAGCTAAATAACACGATTTATATTAGCATCACTTTAATGATAAATTAGTTAGAGTGGTGCCTTATTTTTTTCTCTGTACAATCACTTAAATAGGTGCTATAGTAATGGGTAGATAGTATTCGAACAGAAACTATACCACATATTTTTTATTTTTAAACCATGAGGATTATATCAGTTTGAACGAGACCTCATCCATGCAGATTTTCATGATTGTCACTTCCCAGAAAGGAGTGATCGATATGAGAGCAGGATTTATCGGAGCGGGGAAAGTAGGATTTTCCCTTGGAAAATACCTGAAGGAAAACGGCGTAGAGATTACGGGTTACTTCAGCAAATCACCGGAATCAGCTAAATCAGCAGCAGATTTTACTAACACAAAACTATATAAGAGTATAGAGGATATCTTAAGTGACAGTGATACCCTGTTTATTACTGTGCCTGATGGACAGATAAGCAAAGTATGGGATTATATGAAGAATCTGGATATTAAAAATAAAAATATTTGTCATTGCAGCGGTTCGATTTCATCAACCGTTTTTTTTGATGGTGAAAACCTCGGTGCAAATATCTATTCGGTACATCCCCTATATGCAATAAGTGATAAGTGCGAATCATGGAAACACTTGAATAAGGCTTATTTTACTGTGGAGGGTTCGGCAGAGAATCTAGATGAGATTAAGAGTATCTTTGAGCGAGCAGGAAATAAGGTAATCGCAATGGGAGCGGAAAATAAATCTCTTTACCACTGCGGTGCAGTAGTTGTAAGCAATCTCGTAAACGGACTTTTTCAAGTGGGGGCTGAAATGCTTGTAAAATGCGGCTTTGATAAAAAAGATGCAAAGAAAGCCTTAGTGCCTTTGTTTACTGGAAATGCCGACACATTGGCAGAAAAAGGAGTTGCGGCTGCCCTCACAGGTCCTGTTGAGCGAAATGATTTGTCGACTATCACAAAACACATTGAAGCTATTAAGGCAGCATGGATAAACGAGTCTGAGGAAAAGGTGGGATATGAGATGATATATCTTTTGCTTTCAGAAAAGCTTCTCAGTATTGCACAGGAAAAACATTTAGACAGTGACTATTTGAAGATGACGGAGGTAATTAAAAATGAAAAACACAGTATCCACTTTTAAAGAACAGAAGGTTAAGGGCGATAAGATTACAATGCTGACAGCCTATGACTATTCGACAGCTAAATTGATGGATCAGTCAGGTATTAACGGTATTCTCGTTGGAGATTCTCTTGGCATGGTTATGCTCGGATACGAAAATACTTTGCCGGTAACAATGGAAGATATGATTCACCATACAAGAGCAGTTACAAGAGGTGCCAAAGATGCCTTAGTAGTTGGAGATATGCCGTTTATGTCATATCAAGTTTCAGTTGAAGAGGCCATGTATAACGCAGGAAGACTTATGAAAGAAGGAAGATGTCAAGCAGTAAAGCTAGAAGGTGGAGCCTCTGTTTGTCCACAGATTAAAGCTATTACAGCTGCTTCAATTCCTGTTATGGCACATATTGGACTTACACCTCAGTCAGTGAACGTTTTTGGAGGCTTTAAAGTTCAGGGAAAAAGTGAAGAGGGAGCAAAGAAACTCATTGAAGAGGCAAAAGCTGTTGAAGAAGCAGGAGCATTTGCGATTGTTTTGGAATGCGTACCTGCAAAATTAGCGGAAATTATTTCTGAAAGCATTAATATTCCTACAATAGGAATAGGTGCAGGATCTGGCTGCGATGGACAGATTCTCGTTTATCAGGACATGCTTGGAATGGTCTCTGACTTTACACCTAAATTCGTAAAACAATTCGCAAAGGTAGGAGATGTAATGAAAGAAGCCTTTGCTGCATATATAGAAGAAACTAAACAGGGAAGCTTTCCAGCACCTGAACACACATTTAAAATTTCAGAAGATGTAATTAACAAGTTATATTAGGAGATAGAACGATGAAAATAGTAAAAACCGTAGATGAAGTGAGAGTTATAGTCAAAGAATGGAAGAAAGAAGGTCTTACAGTAGGTCTTGTTCCTACTATGGGATTTTTGCACGAAGGACATAAGAGTTTAATTACAAGGGCTGTTTCAGAAAACGATAGAGTTGTTGTCAGTGATTTTGTAAATCCGACTCAATTTGGAGTAGGGGAAGATTTGGAAAGCTATCCGAGGGATTTGGAAAGGGATACTATGCTATGTGAGGAGGCAGGTGCTAATTTAATATTTAATCCTGAGCCGGAAAATATGTATTTTGACGATTTTTCAACATATGTAAACATAGAAAGTCTTTCAGAGGAACTTTGTGGAAAATCACGACCAATACATTTCAGGGGTGTAGGCACAGTAGTATCTAAACTTTTTAATATTGTAAATCCCGACAGAGCTTACTTTGGTCAAAAGGATGCACAGCAGCTTGCGATTATAAAAAGAATGGTTAGAGATTTGAACTTTGATATCGAAATTGTGGGCTGCCCTATAGTTAGAGAAGAGGATGGTCTTGCAAAGAGTTCAAGAAATACATATCTAAGCAAAGATGAGAGAAAGGCGGCACTAATTTTAAGCAAAGCAGTTAAGCTCGGAGAAGATATGGCAAAAGCAGGAGAAAAAGATACAGATAAAATTGTATCAGAAATGATTAAGCTTATTGAAACTGAGCCTATGGCGAAAATAGATTATGTTCAGGCTGTAGACGCTGTTTCAGTTAAACCGGTCAAGGAGATGACAGCACCAGTACTAGTTGCCATGGCAGTTTATATCGGCAAAACCAGATTGATTGACAACTTTATTTACGAAGGTTAAACGGGGGTTAAATATGACATTTGAAATGTTAAAGGGGAAGATACACAGAGCTACAGTAGTTCAAGCAGAACTTGATTATGTAGGAAGCATCACTGTAGACGAAGACTTACTTGACAGTGCTGGAATTTTGGAGTATGAAAAGGTAAGTATCGTAGATATAAATAATGGGAACAGATTTGAGACATACACAATTGCAGGAGAAAGAGGCAGCGGAATGATATGTCTCAATGGAGCTGCTGCAAGATGTGTTCAGACAGGTGATAAGATAATCATAATGTGCTATGCACAGATGACTCCAGAAGAGGTAAAGAAAAATCCACCTAAAGTAGTATTTGTAGATGAGGATAACAAAATATCAAGAGTCGCAAGATACGAAAAACATGGTAAGCTATAAGACATGTAATTTGCAAATAAAAAAGGGAATTTCGGTAATTAAAAAATGTAAAAGGTGAAGAATATGTCATCTGCCCTCGTTGTGAGCAAGAAGTTTATAAAGAAGTAATAATTTATCCATTTTGTAACTTTGGCATAATGGCATGGCTTGAAGGAGAAAATGATGAAAATAGCAAACCAGTGAAAGATAAATCTAAGTAAAATCTCAGCTTAACAATTTAATATCTATATTTACAAAGCAGTTGGTCTTATGATTGACTGCTTTTAAAAAAGACACCGTTTAGGTGTGAGGTCTTTTTAGTGTTATTTATAGTCATATCAAGGCTCGTTTAATTATGGTAAATTCGTGGTAAAATGAGTGCTTTTCTATACTTCAAAATATTTGAAAGTATAGTGTTTATACGGATAATCAAAAATTAGATATAAAATTTAA
>NZ_QVFI01000054.1:0-7478 GCF_003433845.1 Absiella sp. AM09-50 | reverse complement strand
TTAAGATTTACACTGGTTTTTTTTTAATTGTCCTTGACAAAGGGTACACTTTATTATGGATGGGTATTATTTTAATTTGTTTTTATACCAAAAAATTTGGGTTTCTTGATTTATTATTGATACCAATAGTTGATGATTTAATAAATAATAAAAATAGAGTAAATGCGATATTAAAAAAGAATAAATTAGTTTACCTTGCGCTTTTTTTTAGCTTTATTTATACGATTATTTATAATAAAGTTGGCTTTAATGGTAGGGGGCAGATGCTGGGTCTGGATTTATGACTTGTACGGCATTAGGAGAGGTAAATCTTGCGGGGCTTTCAATATTTTTATTATATGGTTTAGCAAAAAACAAATATAAGTATTTATCAAAGATTATACTTATATTTGGAATTTTTACATTTTCAAGATCTTATTTTTTAGCAATTATCTGTATAATCTTATGCAGTACTAGATTAGTAAATAAATTAATAGAAAAACTTATTAGAAAGCTATCATATATAAATTTGACATTAATTTCATCAGTTTTTATGTTTGGCTTAGCTATATTGCAGATTAGTGTTTTTTTAAATAATAGAATTGTTGCAATGCAACTTAATTCTGGTTTTGCAAGAATGTTTCAACTTAATGATTATTCAAATTTTTACAGAATGCTAGCAATATTTATTGTAGTTGCAATTTACGTATATTATCCAAAATTTCTATTAGTCGGAATAACAGATGATGAATATTTATTATATGGAAGAGAAATAGCTAATAATTTAAATGTTCCCTTTATTGGAATTGGTCCTCATAATTTATTTTTTTCGCATTTAAAAATATATGGAATTGGGGTTGTATTTGAAGTGTTTTTTATTTCGAAATATTTAAAAAAAATTGTAAATAAAAATAATTTTGGCTTTTTTATAGCTGTATTATTGTATGCAATAGTTATGGGAAGCGGTTTTAACAACTGGTGGTTATTTTTAATTACAATTGTATTGATTGTAAATGAAAAGTGACAAGGAGATGGCAAAAATCATGGAATTAGTAAGTGTAATAATGAGCACATTTAATGAACCAATTTCTTATATAGAAAAAAGTATTGAGTCAATATTAAATCAAACATATGGTAACATACAGCTTATATTGATTAATGATAATCCAAATAGAAAAGATCTAGCTGATTTTTTATATGAGATGTCAAAAAAATATAATAATATCAAATATTTGATAAACAAAGAAAATCTAGGATTAGTTAAATCCTTGAATAAAGGAATAGATGTAGCTGATGGATTTTATATAGCTCGTATGGATGCTGATGATATTTCGAAAAATGAAAGAATTTCTGTTCAAATTGAATTTTTAAAAAGTAATAATTTAGATTTAGTTGGATCAAATGTGATTAAAATTGATGAAAATGAAAATGAAATTGGCTTTATAAATGTTCCAACAAAAAATAATGAGATAATTAAACTTAACGAATATGGTTCCTGTATTCTTCATCCAACATGGTTAGGAAAAAAATCTGTTTTTAAAGATCTAAATGGTTATAGAAATATATTTTCTTGTGAAGATTATGATTTTATTACTCGAGCAATTAGAAATAATTATAAATTAGGAAATGTTAATAAATGCTTGTTAAAGTATAGGATTAGAAAAGATGGAATATCTATTTCATCCGAAGCAAGACAAAAATTGTTGATGTACTTTATTTCTTGTAATAGATATATTATTGATGAAATTGATATACAAGATATTGAAAATTATATTAATTCTGATGGATATAAAAAAGATTATAGAATGATTAATAATTTCATAATAGAAAAGAATAAATTGCTAACGAGTTGTAATTATTTATATTTATTTAAAATTATTTTAAATAAATATTTTTATAAAAGTATGCGAGCAAAAATAAAACTAAAACGTTTTTGATTGAATTAGTAGGAAGGAAATTTATGAATTTATCTTTATTATTATATAGAATTTTTAGAGATAAAAATATCTCTATTTTGAAAAAAAGAAAGTTTTATCAATTTGGAAGTAATTCTAATATTAAAAAACCGTATTATCAGCTGTCGGGAATTGATAAAATAAAGATTGGAAATAATGTCACAATTATGAAAAATTGTAGGCTAGCAGTTTATGGCAATGGGTTAAATGAATGTATAACAATTGGAAATGATTGTTATATTGGATTTGGATTATCTGTATTAGCTGATGCAAAAGGAAAAGTGAATATTGGAAATCAGGTATTAATCGCATCTAATGTTTTAATTACAAATGAAGAACATGGTATTGAACCAGAATCAGAAATCTCGTATATGGATCAAAAATTATCGTGTAAAAACGTAATAATTGATGATGGTTGCTGGATAGGAGAAAAAGTGTGTATATTGCCAGGGGTACGTATAGGTAAAAAATCTATTATTGGAGCAGGGGCAATAGTTACGAAATCTATACCAGATTATTCGATAGCAGTTGGAAACCCTGCAAGAGTAATTAAATATTATAATTTCGATAAAAAGAGATGGGAGAGTGCTAGATGAAAAAAATGGATAAAGATGTTATATATGTTCCACTTCAGGGGCGTATAGGCAATCAATTATTTCAATATGCTATTGCAAGAAGAATACAAATTGAAAAAGGTAAAAATGCAAAAATTATAATGGATGATTCTGATGTTTTGCGCTGTAAATGGGAAAACTCACTAGCATATTATAATTTACCAAATGTTGAATATGTACATGATAGTATTACAAAAAAAACATTTGTTTTTAGTCACCAAGCTATTTTAAGAAATATATATAAAGTCTTAACCAAATATATGAATTATAAATCTAAATTTGCATTTGAGAAAAAAATACAATTTTTTATTAATAAATTAGGAGTCGCATTATGTGAAAATGGCTATATTGACTTTGATTTAGATTATTCAAAACCGATTTACCTAGAAGGATACTTTCAATCGGAAAAATATTTTAAAAATTATTATTTTGATATCAAAAATATAATAACAGATAATTTTCATGATCAGTTAAATGAATATCCCGAAATAGATAAAATTCGTAGAAGGAATACAGTGTGTATTAGTGTGAAAATAGAACACAATGTTGGAAATTCGATTTTTAGCGTTTGTGGAATTGATTATTGGAAGAAAGCTATAGAGTATATTATGAAAAATGTTGAGAATCCATTGTTTTTTATTTGCTCAGACAATGTTTCTTATGTTTTGGATAATTTAATTGACACTAATAAATATGATTATGTAGTACAAGATAAGAATTCTCCAGTTTTCTTATCATTAGCTGCCATGGCAGAGTGTAAACACTTTATTATAGGGAATACAACCTTTGGCTGGTGGGCACAATATTTGTCAGAATTTGAGAATAAAATGGTAATTGCACCATCGAAATGGATGGCTATTGATATGCCGATAGATATATATCAAAATAATTGGATTCTAATAGAAGTTTAGACGAGGAGGAATATTTATGAAAAGTATAGGTATATTATATATATGTACAGGACCTTATTATTTATTTTGGGAAGATTTTTTTAAATCATTTGAGGCAAAATTTTTAACAGATTATGAAAAAAAATATTTTGTATTTACTGATGCAAAACACATATATGCTGAAGACAATCCAAATGTTAAGAAATATAAATTAGATCCTCAACCATGGCCTTTAATTACTCTTCTTAGATTTGCTACATTCTTATCTATTAAAAATGATTTGAAAGATTGTGATTATCTAATGTTTTCAAATGCTAATATTGTTTGCGATGATTTTATAACAGAAAGTGAGTTTCTGCCTAGAATAGAGAAAGGAGAAAAAATTTTTGTAACAAGCCATCCTGGGTACTATAAAAAAGATAAACTATCATTCCCGTATGAAAGGCATTCAAGATCATTAGCTTATGTTCCTTGGAATTGTGGTGAAAATTACGTAATTGGAGCTATGTTTGGAGGTACACGAAATGCATTCTTAACTATGGCAAAAGTTTTGAATACAAGAATTGAAGAAGATTTAAAACGAAATGTTATTGCTTTATGGCACGATGAATCGCATTTGAATAGATACATAGTAAATAGATCTGATGTTAGAGTACTTCATCCAATGTATTGTTATCCATACGGATTAAATGTTTCCTATGGTAAAAAGCTATCAGCTGTCGGGAAACAGTCAAAATTTGATGTTAATAAATTTAAGGGGCAATATGACAATAAACCAATTACAATTAAAAGAATTATAAAAAAAATTAATGAAATCACAAAATTGGCATCGATAGTTATGTTGGCTTTTGACACTATTACATTTAAACGAGTGAAAATTATAGATTATGAAGAAGAAAAATAATTCATTAATAAATATAATCGCAGCTTTGATTACTTTTATTGTACAAATGTTTATTAGTTTTTGGTTATCACCGTTTATAATCAGTAAACTTGGTGAAGAATCATATGGATTTATCAATTTGGCGAATAATTTTGTTTCGTATGCTTCTTTAATAGCTGTTGCTATAAATTCTATGGCAAGTAGGTATATATCTCTGGAATATAATTCAGCTAGATTTGAAGAGGCAAAAAAATATTATAGTACTGTGTTTTGGGCTAATTGCTTGTTGTTTGTTATAATAATTATATGCTCCTCTATTATTGTGCAAAGACTGGATTGTTTTATAAATATATCACCAAATTTAGTGGCACAGGTTAAAATAACGTTTATGTTAAGCTTTGTAAACATGGGAGTCTCTCTCTTGGGTACTGTTTATACTGCTGCAGCATTTACCACAAATAAGATGCATTTAAATTCATTGATACAAATTATTGCTAATGTTGGGAAAAGTTTTTTATTACTTTCTCTATTTACATTTTTACCTGCAAAAATTTATTATTTTAGCATTGCATTATTGACAGCTGGTTTAATAACACTTATTGGTAATTACATTGTATCTTCACGATTACTTGTAGGGTTTAAAGCTCAAAAAAAATACTTTGAATTAAAAAAAATTGTTATACTTGTAAAATCAGGCGTTTGGGTTTTGATTTCAAATGTTAGCAATATACTCCTAAATGGATTTGATTTATTACTGAGTAATTGGTTTATAAGTAGCACAATAATGGGAAGACTTTCATTAGCTAAACAAATACCCTATGCATTTAGTTCAGCTTTGGGTATTTTTTCGAATATCTTTGCCTCAAGTCTTACGCTGAACTTTTCTAAAGAAGGGTATAAAAGTTTGGTACAAGAGGCAAAAAGTCAATTAAAGATATTGTCATTTATATTTACTGTACCTTATGCCGGAATAATAGTTTTTGGGAAACCTTTTCTATCTCTGTGGTTAAAAAATGCAAATTACACCTCTAACCAATTAAACGAAATATATGTTCTTATGATAATTATTCTTTTAGATATTATCGTTAGCACATATATGTATAGTATTCATTCAGTATTCATTGCTTTGGATAAGGTTAAAACTTATTCCATCTTACTATTTTGTGCTAGCATAATTAGTGTGTGTTCAACAATATTTCTTGTTAAATATACTTCTTTGGGAGTGTTTGCAATAGCTGGGACAAGTACTGTTGTTTTAGGAATAACTCATAGCATTTTTATTCCAATTTTAGCTTCAAAGTTGTTAAATGAAAAAAGAGATGTTTTTTTAAGAGTAGAACTTAAATCATGGACAATACTTTTTGTTATATCATGTGTTTTCCTTTCTATAAGAGCTTTTATGACTTTTAATGATTGGTTTTCTTTTTTCTTGAATGTGATATTAGCTGGTTCTATAGGCTATATAATGTCACTCTTCTTGGTCTTAGATAAAAACGAAAGAAGAATGATAATAACTAGGATATTTTCTGATTAGTATTCGAACATATAAAACCATAAATAGAATATCTGGTCTTACTCGATAATGGGTATAACTTCCATCAAAACAGCACAAGAAATTGTGCTGTTTTTTTAGACTTTGATATTTCTTATTTTTGGGTATTTATGGTATAACATACATGATGAGATAAAACTTATGAAATATAATAAACTTGACTTAAATGAAAGATTGCTTGGGGATGATTTCATTGTTTATGACTGGAAAGAAGATGATTATAAGATCATAATTTATTTAAAGGCTACTTCTCATAAGGATATCTGCCCTGTTTGTGGACATCCTGTATGTGACCTTCATAATACATATCATAGAAAGATTCAAACTTATCCTATTAGAGGCAAATGTGTGTGTAAGAGACAAGAAAGTCGTAAAAGAATGGCTTGTGAATCACAAAAAATAAAAATAGCCTCACGAGATATAGTAAGTGCCTACGCTGCCGTCCTTAATGAAATTCTTCCTAAATGTATGTATACAGGTAGCTGATTGTTTTCATCTTCTCCAGAATCTGATTGATAAGATGAAAGATATATTCAGACAAGAAATAACTGGAAACATTTTCATAAAAGATGGTCAAATAATGGAAAGGGAACCAGTATTTGATAAAAGTGCCACTGATAAGAATAACGAACAACATCAAAGAGATAAAGAAAATCGAAAAAAAACAACAGTTGATCATCATGATACAAAAGCGATGGAAAGAACTTGATGTCAAAAAATATAAAGTCATCATGGATGAATTTGGGATCTCACAGATGACTGCGAAAAATATATACATATGAGTGAAGATGAAATACGGGCATTAGATCATCCAGCTGTATATAAGGAGAAAAAGAAACCTACAATGATTAAGTTAATGTCATCTATAAAATGTATATCGACAGAGTGAAACCAGAAATCATATTTAGCTATCTGTAAATCAGGATATTGTGATACATGAAGTGCTTTAAGTAATCACATTGCAAGGATATTAAAAAATAATTTTGGAGTAAAGTTATCCATAAAGTGGTACCTGAAAAGCGAATATCCCAAAGATATTACGGTTATCAAAAGAAATGAGATACTTATATATATCACAACGAAAAATGAGAAAAAAGTGAAAAGTAAAAGAGTAGAAGCAAATATCGCACTTATTAAAGAAAAATATCTAATCATCAAAAGCTTAAAAGAAATCTTTGATTCCTTTCATTCAACGTTAATAGGTAATGATCCAAATGAATTATCAAACATTATCGAAAAAATATAGAGAATCAAGAGTAAAAGGTTTCATAGGAGGCATAGAAAAAGATATTGCCCTGATCAAGAACGCAATATCTCTTCCAAATAGTTCTGGATTTGTTGAAGGAAACAACAACAAATTCAAACTTATCAAACGTATATTATACGGAAGAAGCAATTTTGTCGACCTATTTCGCAAATGTTATTAACCATTTTTGATGAATAATACAGATATTGACTTGATGGCTATTTTAAAAACAAAAAGCAGCACAATTTCTTGTACTGCTTAGATGACGGTTATACCCATTTACGAGTAAGAACCAATAAACCGAGTTCAATGCCAATAAGTTAAAGGTATTGACAAAAACAAAAATCAGGAATATAGCT
>NZ_QVFI01000053.1:0-8386 GCF_003433845.1 Absiella sp. AM09-50 | reverse complement strand
CACATGATACAAAAGACTATTAAAGCTGTAGATACACAAGGAGCAATGCTAAAAAGCCATGAACGAGTGATATCAGAAGTTGACCGTAAATCAAAAGAAAATGAATACAAAATTGAACAGCTTAAAAAACAGCTTGATGAGGAAAGACAGCTGAGAATCAAAGCTGAACAGAAGTTGAATGCCATTATAAGTGGCGAAATAAAATTAGAATCTAGGATGGCGTAATCGTCATCCTTTATTCATGCCATTACGTAAAGGAGAGTGATTAAAATGGCTAAGATTACAAACACAGAAACAACAGAAATCGTTATGACAAACAACATTGCACTAGAAGGTAAAAACATTAGAATACAAGAATACAAAATTAACAGCATGGAACCAGACAACTATAAAGAAGAAATTCGTTTTGATTATAGTGCTACAGCCGAGGACAAGGCATCATACATGGCAAACAAGGCAGACTTCAGACAGCAAGAAACAGCTTTTGAAGATAAAGTATTTGCCAAAATCGAAGAAATCAAAGCACAAAATACAGCTAAGTAGGAGGTGGTCCTAATATCTCGTTTCCAAGGCTGAACGTTATCAGCCTTTTTATTATGCCTAGAATGGCAAGAAAGAGTGAGGTTATGAAACGTATGGATAAATTTTTTAACTCATCTGTAGCAGTAATCGCTACAGGACTAACTTATTTATTTGGTGGTTGGGATACTGCTATTATCGTATTGATTGCATTTATGGCTTTAGATTATATTACAGGTGTTGTATATGCTTTTAATACTAAGACTTTGTCTAGCGAGATTGGTCTAAAAGGATTGTCTAAGAAGTTTTTGATTATTTTAATCTTAATCGGAGCGGTGCTGTTAGATCGCCTGATGAATACTGGCACATGGGTGTTTAGAACTTTAGTATGCTATTTTTATATCGCAAATGAAGGAATAAGTTTGTTAGAAAATGCTGGTAATCTTGGGTTACCAATACCAAAAAAATTGAAAGCGGCTTTAGAACAATTAAAAAATGAAGATGAAAACGAAAGTGAGGAAAATTAAATATGAAATCTGCTAGTGAATTTGCAAAAGAAAGAGTTGGAAAAGGCGTAGATGTTGATGGTTATTATGGTGCACAGTGTTGGGATCTGTTTGCTTACTTTTGCCAGCAAGCGGGATATAAAGTAGTAAATTGTACAACATCTTTACATGCTAAAGATATTTGGAATAATCGTAAAACGAATGGTGCATTAACTAATTTTACTGAGGTGTCTGTAAAAAATATGCAAGATGGAGATTGGGTTATTTGGGGTGACTGCGAAGTGGCACCTACATCCCATGTTGGCATGTTTAGACGTTATACTGGTAATAATAGAGCAATCATTTTAGGTCAAAATCAGTTAGGTGTGCAAAAAGCAACAGAAGTTGATATGACGTTGAATGGTGTTATCGGTGTATTACGCCCTAACTGTTATAAAAATAAGTGTCCATATAAATCTAGTGGTGTAGTAAAACCATTATATAATGGCATTAGAGTACGTACAGCACCTAGTACGAAGAAAGGTGACACTGGTATTGTATACAATGCTGATAGCCCTAATTTATACTACAATCGTATTGTCTTAGCCGACGGTTGGTACTGGGCAGAGTATGATCGTGCAAAAGGTGGAAAAGGCTATTGTGCTTTATGCAAGGCTGATGGTTCTAGCAAGTACTGGAAACAAGTATAACATAAATAAACCCTACTTCTCGTTTTGAGAGGTAGGGCATTTTTTATTGTATTGACAATATGTCACGAAAATAATAGAATATATATGACAGAGGTAATGCTCTGAGGATTTAAAAAGTATGTTGTACATAGATATGTTATAACATCATGAAAAGAAGTGTGGTTAAATATCCGCACTTCTTTTATATCATTGACTTTATTCGATGAAATATGTATAATAATGGTGTCTGGTATTACATTGCCAGTGGATTAAAATTTATAATGTAAAAAGGTAATTTTTGGGGAAAGAGTGGAATAAAAACACTCTTTTTCTATTGATTTAATTTAACAATACGAGTACAATATAGATGTCTGATACTAGATATCAGTGGATTAAAATCTATTTTGATAAAAGAAATTGCTCGTAAACGTGCAGTAAAAAAGAGTGAGAAATAAAATCACTCTTTTTTATTGTCTATATCATCAATTTCCACTGTTTCTTGTTTAGGAATATCATAATCATGAATGTTTTCTACAGCATCAAGTACTTTCTTGCATAACTCAATAGATAACCTTCTATTATCGCCAGACATGAAACTACTATAATTTGAATAATTTACGCCTATTTCTTCTAACAAAGGCTTCATTTTGATAAATTTACTTTTTCTTTTGATATCGTTTCTTATATATGCTTTTTCTAAATTGTTGTTTATTGCTTTTAAATTTGCCAAATAATTTATTGCATTTAATCTAAAATCCATATCTGCTGTTTGTAATAATGCTTTATAAAGCTGTTGAAAGATTTTTTCTGGTAATATTTTCTCAGAATAGAATGAATTGATGTACATATCTAATATACGAATAACACCATCATTTTCAAAATTTTCGTACAAGTAATATTTTAAAGTACCAAAGTTATATAAACTATAAAAATCATCAATATATATATGTTGATATTTATACCATGTACTAAGTTTATCAAAGTAGTCATCACTTGTCATACATAAATTACAAGTAAGTGCCACAGTTCCGGGAGTACAGCTTCTAAATTGAAGAATAAATATATTATTGTCTTTATGTATATCTCTCATCTTATTTATAAATTCTTCCATCATATCTGGAAATCTTTTATTATGATCGACAGCACGTGGGATAGCATTAGCATAATCTATAACTCCATATATATTTTTAGGAATTAAAAGAAAATTCTGAGGCAAACCTTTAGCTGAAAACACGCCTGTATATACATCATGACACATATAAGAATTATGTCTAATCACATACCTTATTGCGTGTATCAATTTAAATGCTTCATCAACACATACAAATGAATGTAAAAATGTATTTTGTACAATGTCCTTTTCACTTTTACCTGAATATATTCTCGCCATCGGTTTTGGTGGTAAGATTCTAGTTTTTGATACTGGCATACAATAAGTTTCTTTGCCACAAAGCAAGCACATATCTTTTTTTGCTTCCTTTGGTATAATCTTATCTTCAAAAAACTTATTATATTGTTTGTATAGTTCATCATCCAATAAAGGTTCTGTTTCTCCTGTTTTATTGTCAACTATGTACACAATAGGTACAACACCATCTAATTTTATGTGGGTTTTTATATCTTTGATATCGTTAAGTATGGTTTCTTTTTTTACGTATTCATAGAATATTCTACATTTTTCATTTCCTGAGTAATCAATAAAACTGCTTAATAACTCTAGGAACATTTCTTCCCCTTTCCCATTCATATTTCTTATATTATCAACTATTGGATAAGGAGCTACAGCCCTACTTCTGTTTTCAGATGATATTGTTGTAGGTAAGTTTAGTTGTTTCGTTTCTTCTAATCTTTCGGCTTTAATGAAATTACTATCTTTGTCTATATATACATTAGCCGAACAAAAAACAGGCGCAGTATATAAAGGAATTTTATCTGTCAAACAATTGTCATAAAGTTCCACAAGGTTTAACATGTAGTTGTCTATACTACTCATTTGTCCATCCTTCCATTCTTAATGTCGTACCAGCACCATCTTCCCACTGATCTACGATTGGATTAGCTCCATTTTCTAAATCTTTGATACAAGATTCCATATCATCAGTAATAACATTGCCTAAATATTCGTCATTGTCATTGTAAAAATTAATCTTTTCATAATTACTAATTATTGCATAATATCCTTCAAAACTGTATTTCTTTCCGTCATAATCATCAAATTTATATTCTTTCATTTTAATTTCCTCCTTGCGATTTATCCGCTTACATTTATATATTACACTATTTTAGTTGTAATAGCAATTAGATGATTACACTATTTTTATTGTAATGAAATATTTATTGTCATTCGATTTATCAAGTGATATAATGATTATGTCATGAATGGAATTCATTCATGTGGATTTAAATGATATCTTAACCATATACGTTGAGATATATTTATGATAAAGTGTGGTTATTAATAACTGCACTTTATTACTTTGTGAGGTGATGTACATGCCATTAGAAAGAAGTTATAGAATATTCGCACGCTACATGGAAATCAATCATATTCATTTTAATCCTACTACATTCAAGTCTGATGATATGACCTTCTGTAAGATATGGAAGGCACATCGAAAAGCATTTGGTGAGATATGTTTGAAATATGATTGTCGTGAAGCATGGATTGATCTAAATGAACGTTTCGTCAATTATGAAACTAGTATACTTGATATGAACTACAGGAATGGTCGTGTTACAAATATTGAATACGATAAACAATTAGAATACATACAAAGAAAATACATTTAAAAAGAGTGACTAGGCTTCACTCTTTTTTGTTATACCCATGATAACTAATTGCTCTCCAATATGATTGAATAACCATTTTACATTATCTGTTTCACAATAATCATCTGTGACCTGCATTTGAATCAATTCATCATTCAACTGTTCTAACAGATTATCCATTTTACTATTTGGTTCCATTTTGACCACCTCCATTTTTACCCTTATAAAGTAGCATAAATTAATTTAAAAGTCATAAAAGTGAAAAATAATTATATTTTTCAAGGAAATCTTAAAGAAAATTTTAATAATGCAGATAATATATAAGGAACAGAAGTAGTTATGCAAATAAAAGAAAGCTATTTAAATTAAGTGGCTTTCTTTATTGATTTTGGCAAAAATTTGGCAAAAAACTTTTTTTTGATGGATAAAATATATACAAAATATACTATGTTTTTATACTTTTTTAATATATTTTGCGATTGTTTGCATGTATTTATGTATCCGGCCTCGGGCACCATGCAGAACTTGAAGCCTTGAAAAAGGCTTTTTTTCTTATTATATACCAAAATATATAGGAAAATTATCCTGATATCATAAAAATGTCATATGAAAACTGAATTTTTCATAATAAAGTGCTTTATCCATTGTAAAATATCATGAATTTTGATAAGATAGAAGTGCAATAAAAGATGAAATTGATGGGTGGGATTTTATCCTATTATTGTATGTTGAGTAATCAACATCATAAAAACCTCTTGTTATGCTAGCACAAGAGGTTTTTTTATAAGAAATCATAATAAGCATATTAAAAATTCTATATAAATAGAAATGTACTTGACGAATTTGTAATATAAGAAGTAAAATTTCAAAAAAGAAAGAGGCGATAAAACATGAAAGTGTTTATATATGGATATAGAAAAGAAGAAATAGCTTTTTTTGAAGCGTGTATTAAAAAATTTGGATTAGAAATAGCAACTTGTGAACAACGTCCCAATATGGAAAATGCACATCTGGCAAAAGATTATCCCTGCATCAGCGTATTATCAACGCCGATGCCTAAAGAATTGATACAAAAATTCTATGATTTAGGTGTGCGTTTTATTTCCACAAGAACAGTTGGATATGATCATATCGATTTACAGGCAGCACGCAAAATCGGTATGCGCATTGGCAATGCTACTTATGCAAGCGAAAGCGTTGCGGATTATACCATTATGTTGATTCTTATGGCCTTACGGAAAATGAAACTGATCATGAAAAGTGCGGAGGTACAGGATTATTCTTTCGATGGTGTACAAGGCAGAAATTTAAAAAATAAAACATTAGGTGTGATTGGAACTGGGAATATCGGTCAGACATTGATTCGTCATATTGCCGGATTTGAATGTCATATACTTGCCTATGCACCTCACCCAAAGGAAGCAATGAAGGATTATGTAACATATGTAGATTTGGATACACTTTTAAAACAAAGTGATATCATTACCTTACATGTTCCATTAACAGAAACAAATTATCATATGATCAATAAGGAAACCATTGATAAAATGAAAGATGGGGCAGTTATTATCAACACAGCAAGAGGTGGACTTATTGATAATGAAGCGTTGATAGAGGCAATAGAAAATGGAAAACTGGCAGGAGCAGCATTAGATGTTGTAGAAGGTGAAACAGGAATCTATTACAACAATCGAAAAGCAGCAATATTAAAGCAACGGGAAATGGCTATTCTAAACGCATTTCCAAATGTAATTATGTCACCACATATGGCTTTTTTAACAGATGATAGCAATCGCGATATGGTGTATCATTCTATGGAAAGCTGTGTTGACTTTTTACAAAACAAAGAAAACCCATGGGAAATACAATAGGTTATCTGTACATACAGGTAATCTTTTTTTTGCAATCTTTTAGAAATATGATATACTATATTAGTTCACTTGTGAACTAAATAAAAGGGTGATGATATGACAAATGTTGAAAGTATGTTAAAACAATTTGCCTCCATACGAAGAGCATATGGGAAATATCTGTATACTTCTATGAATGCAAATAATTTTTCTCCAAGCGAAATTGATATTCTGATATTTTTATCGAATAATCCCTCCATCAACACGAGTAAAGAGCTGGTTGTTTGTCTGGCAGTTTCAAAAAGTCTGATTGCCAGAAGTGTCGATGCCTTGATACAAAAAGGAATGCTCAAAATGGAAGAAGATAAAAATGATCATCGACTACAACATTTAAAAATCACAAAAGCTGCTGTTCCATATATTAATGAGATAAAAAAATATCGTGATAGTTTTACAAAGCTTGCCTTGGCAGACATCGATGAACAGGATTTAAAATGTATCGAAGAAACAGTGAAGAAAATCGAAGACAATATGCAAAAAATCATTAGAGGTGAAAAAGGATTATGAAGATGTCAAATGAAGTAGATTTAGGAAAAGAACCAATTGGCAGGCTGCTTTTCACATTAGCAGTACCAGCCATTGCATCACAAATTGTGAATGCATTATACAATATGGTGGATCGTATGTATATCGGACATATTGCAGATGTAGGTGCCAATGCTTTGACTGGCGTCGGTGTTTGTTTTCCGATTATTATGATTATTTCAGCATTTGCGGCATTGGTAAGTATGGGAGGCGCACCAAGAGCAAGCATTTTGCTTGGGCAAAACAATCATAAAGGCGCAGAAAAAATATTAGGAAATTGCTTTAGTGCACTTGTGCTGACTGCAATAATCTTAACCGTTGGAGCCTTGTTGTTTCAAAAACCGTTACTGTTATTATTTGGTGCCAGTGAAAATACATTGCCCTTTGCCATGGATTATTTAACAATCTATGCAATAGGAACCATCTTTGTGCAGCTGACATTAGGTATGAACGCCTTTGTATCAGCCCAGGGATTTTCAAAAATTAGTATGATGACAGTTGTTATCGGGGCAATCACCAATATTATATTAGATCCTATTTTGATTTATGGATTAAATATGGGAGTACAAGGTGCAGCTTTGGCAACCATTATATCTCAGGCAATCAGTACAATCTGGGTGTTGAAATTTTTATCAGGAAGCAAAACTACAATTCGATTGAAAAAAGTGAATTTCAAAATAGATGCTCAGGTATTGCTTCCATCTATGGCTTTGGGAATTGCTCCATTCATCATGCAGGCAACAGAAAGTATCTTAGTATTATGCTTTAATTCATCTTTGTTACGCTATGGCGGTGATACGGCAGTAGGAGCAATGACGATACTATCCAGTGTCATGCAGTTTGCAATGTTGCCATTACAGGGATTTACCCAGGGTGGACAGCCGATTATCAGTTATAACTATGGAGCCAATCATGCAGATCGTGTAAAAAAAGCATTTAAATTATTGTTGATATGCTGTTTAACTTATTCCACTGTATTATGGGCATTATCAGAATTATTCCCAGATTTGTTTATCGCAATATTCACAAGTGATCCAGCATTAGAAGAAATCACACAATGGGCATTGCGTGTATATATGGGTGGTTGTTTATTGTTTGGTGCACAAATTGCATGTCAACAGACCTTTATCGCTTTAGGAAATGCAAAGACTTCAGCTTTTTTAGCAATGTTTCGTAAGATTATTGTATTGATACCGTTAATATATATATTACCAATGTTTATAGAGAATAAAGTGTTTGCAGTTTTTCTTGCTGAACCAATCGCAGATACCCTTGCGGTTCTAACGACAGTAACATTATTTGTGTTTGAAATCAAAAAAGTTATGCGTGAAATGAATGAGAGAAAAGTAAAAGCATAGCTGTTTATTTAAATGAAAGACACTAATAAAGGCCTTGAAAAAGCTTTATTAGTGTCTTTTTCTGTTATATTGTAGCAGTTTCGATAAAAAAACGAAAAAAAGATAAAAAAAGCGTTGACAGGAGGAAGGAT
>NZ_QVFI01000052.1:0-8419 GCF_003433845.1 Absiella sp. AM09-50 | reverse complement strand
AAGACAAAATCAATTTGGTTTCATTAAGACATTATCATATTCGAATCATACTTCCAGATTTTAAATATGTAATTCATCGCATTTCAATAAAAATTATGATATACTTCAATAGCAGAATTGGAGTTGATTACAATGAAGGACTATTTAGTAAAAGCGCTAGCATGCGAAGAGCGTGTACGTATTTATATGTGTGCCAGTACAAATCTGGTAGAAGATGCAAGAAGACGTTTTGATATGTGGCCTACAAGTGCTGCTGCATTGGGTAGAACATTATCTGTAGCAAGTTTAATGGGTAGCATGTTAAAAAGTGAACAAGAGCAAATAACTATCAATATTAATGGACATGGACCAATTGGAACTATAATGGTTGATGCTTATAGTGATGGACATGTAAGAGGATTTGTCAGTGATCCTCATATCATGCTGCAATATAATAATGGTCATTTGGCTGTGGGTACTGCTGTTGGTACTGATGGATATTTAGAAGTCACAAAGGATTTCCATATGAAAGAAAATTGGAAAGGCACTGTAGCATTACAAAGTGGTGAAATTGGAGAAGATTTTGCATATTACTTTACTGTTAGTGAACAAACGCCAAGTGCAGTATCTGTTGGAGTTTTAGTGAATCCGGATGATTCAATTAAGGCAGCGGGAGCATTAATTATTCAAATGTTACCAGATGCTACTGAAGAGGATATTGTAAAGGTTGAGGCTGTTTTAGGAAAATTAAAACCAATGTCAAATTTAATTGATGAAAGTGAAAGCTTAGAATCAGCATTAAAAGATATGTTTGATGATATAAAGATTTTAAGTACACAGGAAATCGAATTTAAATGTGATTGTGATCGTGCCAAAATGAAACGTGTTTTGACAACATTAAGTAAAGAAGAACGTATGAAAATGATAGAAGAAGATCATGGATGTGAAATTACATGTAACTTTTGTGGTGAAAAATATAAATTTGATGAAGAAGAATTAAAAGAGCTAGAAAGGTTTTTAGAACAATATGCCAAATAATACTTGGAAAATAGGAGATATAGAAATAGCAAACCAGGTTGTAATTGCACCTATGGCGGGTATTAGCAATCCAGCGTTTCGCGTGATATGTAAAGAGTTTGGCGCAGGTCTTATTTATACAGAAATGGTTAGTGATAAGGCATTATATTATGAAAATGAAAAGACTATTGGTATGACAGATGTAGAAGAAGGCGAGCATCCTCTAACGATGCAGATTTTTGGACATGATATAGAAACAATGGTTTATGCAGCAAAGCTTTTAGATACAAAAACAGATTGTGATATTATAGATATCAATATGGGATGTCCAGTGACTAAAATTGTTAAATCTCAAGCAGGAAGCGCATTAATGAAAGATGTAGATCATGCAACAAAAATGACAAAAGCAGTAGTAGAAGCTGTTGAAAAACCAGTTACTGTTAAAATGCGTATTGGATGGGATATGGATCAAATTACATGTGTAGATTTAGCTAAAGGTTTAGAAGCAGTAGGAGTTAAAGCAATTGCAGTTCATGGCAGAACCAAAAAGCAGATGTATGAAGGACATGCAGATTGGTCTTATATTAAACAAGTAAAAGAAGCAGTTACAATTCCTGTTATGGGAAATGGAGATATAAGAAGTGGAGAAGATGCAAAACGTATGCTGGATGAAACAGGATGCGATGCAGTAATGATTGGCAGAGGGGTATTAGGAGATCCTTGGTTAATTAAGGAAGTAGTGCACTATCTTGATACGGGAAAACAATTACCACCAGTGTCTATGGAAGAAAAATTTATGATGGCAAGATTACATGCAAAACGATTATGCAATCTGAAAGGTGAGTATGTAGGAATGCGTGAAATGAGAGGACATGCGGCATGGTATGTGAAAGGATTGCCTGGTTCTCATAAATTAAAAGATGCATTAACGAAAATGGAAACATTTGATGAAATGAACCAAATTTTAGACTTATATATGGCGGAGATGAATTGTAAGGCGGTGAAAGAATGAGAAAGGTTATATCTGTTTGTATGATGATTTGTTTTATGTTAACGATAAGTGCGTGTGGGACAAAAGAAACACCTAAACCTACAGAGCAAGTTTCAGAAAATTTATTAAAAGGTAAGCATCACGCAGTTATTGATGTGAAAGATTATGGGACAATAGAATTAGAATTGGATGCAGATACAGCGCCAATTACTGTTACTAATTTCGTGGAATTAGCAAAAGACGGTTTTTATGATGGCTTGACATTCCATCGTAATATTGAGGATTTTATGATTCAGGGTGGGGATCCTAATGGTAATGGTACTGGAGGATCTAAACATACAATCAAAGGTGAATTTAGTGCAAATGGTGTGGAAAACAATATAAAACATGAGCGTGGCGTTATATCAATGGCTCGTTCGCAAGATTATAATAGTGCCAGTTCACAATTCTTCATTATGTATGAAAAGGCTTCTCATTTGGATGGGCAATATGCTGCATTTGGAAAAGTCACAAAAGGGCTGGATGTATTAGATAAGCTTGAGAAAGTAAAAGCAATTGATAACAATGGATTAGTTGAAGCATCACAACAGCCTGTGATAAATAGCATTAAAATTTTAGATTAAAGAATGTTGGAAACAGCATTCTTTTTTAGATTAAGCTTGCTCATTATCAAAAATAGGACTATAATAAAAAACAAGCAGATATGTGTCAGACACAAACTGTTTCAAAATTGAATCAAAGTCTTTGTGGCGGGGTGTAAGTCCCTACCGATGGTAAAGTCCATGACCCGCAAAATTCGCGGCTGATCTGGTGTGATTCCAGAACCGACGGTAATAGTCCGGATGAGAAAAGACATTTTCTGTGTACACCTGGAGGCGAAGTTTTTTTTTCGTTTCCAGTTTTTTTTTTGAAATGGAGGTGTTGTGTTTGAAAAACATGACGACAAAAAATCTTGCTCTTATAGGAATATTAGCAGCATTAGGTGCCATTTTAATGGTATTTCGATTTCCGATACCATTGTTGCCACCGTTTCTGAGCTTTGATTTTGCACTGATTCCTGAATTGATTGGAGGATTTGCCCTAGGGCCATGGAACGCACTTGCAATTATTATTGTCAGAGTATTGATTCAGCTAATTATCAATGGTACAAATAGTATGTTTACTGGAGAAATACAAAGCTTTCTATTAAGCTGTGCCTTGATACTTCCGGCAAGTGCATATTATTTAAAACACAAAACCAGAAATGGTGCTGCTATTGGAATGTTATTAGGTATAGTTATTTGTACTGTAACAGCAGTAATTACAAATCTATATCTGATTATTCCATTTTATGTTTCACTTTATCAAATGGATATGAGTAATATTTTAGCTATGTGTAAAGAAGTGAATCCAGCAGTAAATTCAATTGAAGGAGTGGTGTTGTTAGGCATTATCCCGTTCAACTTGATTAAAACAGGAGTGAATGGATTAATTACGTTTCTTGTATATAAAAAAATTAGTCCTATGATTCATCGATTCGCGTATAAACGATAGGAGGAAAAGAAAATGACATTCGAAGAAGGAAAAGACTTATTATTTAAAAAATTAGGAGATTATAAGATTATGGCATTGGCATCCAGTGTAAATGATTATGTGATGGTTAGAAATGTTAGCTGCTTGATTTATGATGATAAAATTTATTTTAAGACAGATAAAAACTTTAGGAAAACCCAACAGTTATTCGAAAATCCAAGAGTTGCACTTTGTGTTGGAGGTGTACAGGTAGAAGGTATTGCAGAAAATAAAGGGCTTGTTGTTGATGAGCCTGATCACAAATTTGAAACGCTGTATAAAAAATATCTTTGGCAAAGTTATAATGCATATAGTCATGAAGATAGTGAAATTATTATCGAAGTGACCCCAAAGTTTGTAGAAATTTGGGATGAGGATGAGCATCGTAATGCATTTCAAACTTTTGTAGATTTTGAAACAGAAAGTGTAGAAGTAATACCTTATGATTAAAAAAATCCAGAGCTTAGTATAATCGTGTTAAGCTCTGGGTTTTTTATAAGTTATCAATATATTGTTTTGGAAGTGCTTCACATAACCAAGTAGTATCATTAGCATCATAAAAAACAATTCCATCATCAAATGCTTCTTTTGCGTTAATTTTTAAAATGATTGGATAATCATCGTGACGTTTTCCAACAAGATAGGCAGTATGACGATCACTGGATAAATGCACATATTGTCTTTGCTTTGCAATAAGGCCTTGTCTTTTGATAGAATCAAGAAATCTTCTTGCTGTTCCATGATATAAGAAATCAGGTGGCTTTTTTTCGTTATATTTTACTTTAACATCAAAACTATGTCCGTAATATGCACGAATTTTATCTTTTTTTAACTCAAAACGCTTTTTTTCTGAATGTGCAATCATTTTCTTGAGATCAGAAAGAGTGACATCTTGTAACTGATTGACTGTTTGTAAAGCATTAAGCAAATCATCAATAAAGCACCACCCTTCTTCATCTAATTGAAGATTAAATTCTTCAGGGTGATGTCGCAGAGCATAGGATATCGTTTTACTTAATTTTAGTTCATTAACTGACATGACATATTTCACATCCTTTATAAATATAAATTAGTATATCATGAAATTAATTGCTTGAATGTTTTTACATATAATATTTTAGTGATGTTTTCCATGATGACCATTTTCATTAGTTGATTTTTGGCAGCTTTCTGGAATATTATTTGCATCATATAATGATAAAATCTTATATAATTCTTTCATGCTTTTATTTGATAACCCTTCTAAAGAATAATTGTTATCATAAGACAGGATTTCTTCTATAACACGATATTTTCCTATAGAAGTATGTGAGTTATGAGCAGCTGTATGTGTTTCTTCGTCAATATGTGAACAATGATATTGTGAAGTAGAAAGCTTAGATTGCAATTTTTCCTGAACTAAGGTATCAAGCTGTGAAGATAACTGACTGTTCTTTGTATAAATTCCAATTTCTAATATACCATCTTTAAAATAGGTACGATATAATGGATCTTGTAATAATATATCAATTGCATCATCAATTCGCTTGTCTTTTAAATTTAAAGTGGAGATAATTTTTTTTGCGTCTTGGTTATAAGGCTTGATCGAGGTAATGATTAATTCCTTATTGACTTTAAATTCCATGCTGGGATTGATATCAAATGACACAATAGCTTCTATGTTACTATCATCTTCTGATGAAGGTGATGAATTAAATAAATATAGTATCGGAAAAGATATAAAAAAGCATAGAAGTAAGATTGCGAAAGCCCACTTTCCTTTTGGTGATTGAGATTTTCTTTTTGTTCCTTGCAATATATGAAGCATTGTTTTTTCTTTTAAATCATTATCAGCGTGTATATGATCTAAAGATTGTAGTGGTTTATTCAAGATAATCACCTCCAAGCATATAGCGCAATTCTTCCTTCGCACGTTTCATCCATGTATGTATTGTGTTTTCTTTCTTATGTAATATTTGGGCGATTTCTTTTATTTTATAACCTTCATAGTAATATAAATATATGACATTGCGGTAGTTCTCCTTTAGTTTTAATACATTTGAGAGTATTTGATCATCATGCGATTTAGTTAGAAAGGGAATGTTTTCATAGATTTCTAAATTATCATGCAAAATAACTTTTTTATGGAACCAGGAAGTTAAAGAATCTTTACATGCGTTTATACTTACTCTTATAAGCCATGCTTTCTCATGCTCGTCACTTTCAAAATGTGGTCCATTTGCATACTTTAAAAAGACATCTTGAAAAATGTCCTCAACATCTGCATCTTGCTTTAAATGAATAAAGCATATACGCTTTACCATATCAGAATAAGTATTAATGGCATGAATAATTTCCTCTTCGCTTCGCATAGAACCTCATTTCTTTTTTATTTAATTGTATTATACACTATTTGTGGTGCATTTGGTGATGGGTGTTAACAGTCCATGCACAATTTTGTTCAACTTGCGAAACACAATCATGGTTATGTTTGTATTGACTTTGATGAGTTTCAACACAGTCCTGATTCATTTGATGAGTTCTTTTCATTTTTCGTGAACAGTTTTGATCATTTCTGTTTGGACAATCCTGATTGTCTGAGTGTTGATCACAATCCTCATGATGGAATCTATCACCAGAATAGGAAGCTGAAGCTGCGTAAATTGGCTTTAATATAACAAAAGCACCTATTGCAATCAATAACACTATAAATAATGTAACAATCTTTTTTTTCATTTTAAATATCCTCCATTCACTAATAATACGAAATAATATATAAAAAGCTTTCAAAAAAATAAAAAAATTCATAAATAAAAAATACGATAAATTTTATCGCTAAAAAAATAGAGATTTCGTTTGACAAACAACTTCATTCTATATATAATCAGATGTGCAAATATGGCGTTGATAAGAGAGTAGAATAAATGGAAGTAATAGAGAGCATTTGATGGTGGAAAAGATGCATGGAAATTTATTTCGAAACAAAGACTTGGAGCCTTCCGAAAGGACGAATCATTCACGTTACGAATAGACTTAATGAAAGTCGCTAAGACTGTTTTAGGCAACTAAACAGTGAATTAGGGTGGTACCACGATCAAGCTCTCGTCCCTATGAGGAAGAGAGCTTTTATTATGAAAAGAAAAGGAGTAAATAACATGGAAAAGTTGACAGAACAAGAAAAAATTCGTCGCCAAAAGATGCAAGACCTTATTGATATGGGCATTGATCCATTTGGACATGCGTATGAAAGAACACACAAATCAGGACAAATACGCGCAGAATATGAAAATTTCACAAAAGAAGAATTAGTTGAAAAAAACGTAATTGTTAAAATTGCTGGACGTATTATGACAAAACGTCGCCAGGGAAAAGCTGGATTCATGCATATTCAGGATTTAGATGGCAGAATGCAGATTTATGTGCGTAAAGATGTCATCGGAGAAGATCAGTATGAAATATTCAAAAAATCAGATATCGGAGATATAGTAGGTATTGAAGGTATTGTTATGAAGACGGATCATGGAGAATTATCTGTTAAAGCGACAGTATATACACACTTAACAAAAGCATTACGTCCTCTACCAGAAAAATTCCACGGTTTGCAGGATGTAGAAGAACGTTATCGTAGACGTTATGTAGATTTGATTATGAACGATAACAGCAAACGTATTGCATTAACAAGACCAAAAATTATTCGTGCAGTTCAGCGTTACTTTGATGGAAAGGGATTAGTAGAAGTAGAAACTCCAGTGTTACAGCCAATTCTTGGTGGAGCAGCTGCTAGACCATTCATCACACATCACAATACATTAGATATGCCTTTCTATTTACGTATTGCAACAGAATTACCTTTAAAAAGATTAATTGTTGGTGGATTAGAAGGCGTTTATGAAATAGGTCGTTTATTCCGTAACGAAGGAATGGATGCAACACATAACCCAGAATTTACTACAGTAGAAGCTTATGTAGCTTATTCAGATTTACATGGTATGATGGATTTGATTGAAGGGTTATTTGAATATGTAGCTATGGAAGTACTTGGTACTACAGAAATTACATATGGAGAAAAAGAAATTTCTTTAAAAGCTCCTTTCAAAAGATTGCACATGGTGGATGCAATTAAAGAAGCATGCGGTGTAGATTTCTGGAAAGAAATGAGCTATGAAGAAGCGTGTGCAATCGCCAAAGAACATGAAATCGAAGTAGAAAAGAAACACAATAGTGTAGGGCACATTATCAATTTGTTCTTTGAAAAATATGTAGAAGAAACACTAGTACAACCTACATATATCTATGGACACCCTACATCAATTTCACCATTGGCGAAAAAGAATCCTGAAGATCCAAGATTTGCAGATCGTTATGAGTTGTTTATTGATGGACATGAATATGCAAATGCATTCTCAGAATTAAATGATCCAATTGATCAAAGAGAACGTTTTGAAAATCAGTTAAAACTTCGTGATTTAGGTGATGATGAAGCTAATGAAATGGATGTTGATTATGTAGAAGCATTAGAATATGGATTACCTCCTACGGGTGGTGTTGGTTTAGGTATTGATCGTTTTGTAATGTTACTTACAAATTCACAGACCATTCGTGAAGTTTTATTATTTCCGCACATGAAGAATAAATAAATTATATAAGATAAGCACATTAATGTATTATTTGCAGATGATGTGCTTTTTCTTTATATAAGAAGGAAAAGGATATTTTTATGAAAATCAAAATGAATACAAGATGTATGATATAATAGTAACCATTTCTTAATTAAAACTGATATTGATTATAATAATTAGGTTAATAATCCTTTATATTCTCGGATTTTTATGGGATTTAACAGTTTTTTGATAAAAAAACGAAAAAAAGATAAAAAAAGCGTTGACAGGAGGAAGGATGTTT
>NZ_QVFI01000051.1:0-10201 GCF_003433845.1 Absiella sp. AM09-50 | reverse complement strand
TGATCAGCTTGTGTCAAGTAGACACACAAAATAATTAAAACATTTTTGTCCATCAGGCATTATCATGTCTGATGGATTTTTTATATTTCTGCCTGCTGGCTTTTGTAATGTTCTTGTTTATATTTCATGATCCGTTTGTTTTCGGGGATCTTATATTCTGCCGGTGTCTCTGCCTTCAGTGCTTCACTTCTTACTTCGTAAGGTGTCCTGACCCCGAATCGTCTCTGATATCTTTCATATGTATAATAATGAAACCATTCCTCCAGGGCATGGATTAGCTCTTCCTTGGTTCGATAATGCTTTCCATAATACATCTCACATTTTAGGATTCCCCAGAATCCTTCCATAGGACCATTATCGATACAACAGCCGATTCGAGACATACTTTGTATCATTCCATGTTCTCGCAATTTGTTCTGGAATGATGGACTTGTATATTGAAATCCCGCATCTGAATGAAATACTGGATGTGCTTCCGGGTATGCTTCTACAGCCTTTTCAAAGGTATTATGCACAAGGACATTATTATTGGAATCTCCATATTTCTTACTGACAGGAAACCTGTCATACAGATCCAGAATCACGCTTAGATACAGCTTATGTTCAAATCTGTCTCCATACTTGAATTCCGTGACATCCGTTACCCATTTCTCATTTGGTATTGCCGCATTGAAATCTCTGTTCAGTACATTTGGTGCAACCTTTGCGTCTTTTGCCCGTACTGTACAGTTGTGCCTTTTCTGACGGATCCGACTCTTTAAGCCCAGGTACCGCATTACTTTGTAGACCTGATATTCTGTATATGCTGTGCCTTTGTCATGATTGATATAATCCTTCATCATCCGATATCCCAATTTATGATCATAGGTTTCATGATAGGCTCGTACGGTTTCAATTAATAGATTCCATCTTTTGTCAAACTGAGATCGTTCATGATGAAGCCATTTATAATAATTGGCACGTTTTACACCCAGACACTGGCACATCTGGCTTATATTTGGTTTCTCTTCATTTTTCTTTATTTCTTCAGCGGTTTCTTTGATGGCCTGATATTTTGCCTCAAATCGGCTCTCTCGCCATATCGCCTCCTTTCGATCTCGTCCACTTTTTTTAACAGGCGATTCTCCAACCGAGCTACTTTTAATTCACGCTCGGCTTTTTCAAGTTTTCTTCTTAACAGCTCGACTTCATCCAGTTCGTCTTCTGATTTATGATGACCTCGTTTATCGGATAAACCATCATAACCATTTTTGAAGTATTTCTGTACCCACTGATATACATTGGCATAGGGTACTTCAAATACTTTGGCTGTCAGTCTGTAATTCTTGTCATGTTCCAGGCAATAATCCACAATCTCTTTACGTTCTTCCTGCGTTGTATTTCGGCTCTTGGTCATATACACATCTCCCATCGTTTTATAATCCGTTTGTTCTATATGACCATTATACTTCTTTACCCAGTTAATGACGGTAGTATCGGAAGGAATATCGAATGCCGTTGCCACATCCAGATAAGAACCTTTTCCGTTCAAATAAGCTTGTACGACTTTTTCCTTAAATTCTTTCGTATAAGATTTGTTTCGAGATTCTTCATCAAAGGCAGAAGTTCCAAGATTCTTATAGTGTGCGAACCATTTACGAATGGTTCCGCGATCGACTCCCACTTCGTTGGCCAATGATTCGTAAGAACCCTCACCTCTTTCATACCTTTTCACTATTTCCATTTTTAACTCTTTTGAATACTTACTTTTTCTTCCCATATAAAAATACGATCCTCTCTGTATTCAGTACGTTTTAATTATTTGTACTGTCTACTTTTGAGAATCGTATCATAGGATAGGTGCTTTTTTTGTTGATGAAAAGAAAGTGCAACAACACTTCTTATAATCGGTGTCTTTTTTTGGGCGTTTAAAAAAATAGTAAACGTTTTCAAAAAAGTGTTGCATTCTATAAAAAGAACTGGTATATTAAGTGTGTACAAATGGTATGCAAATACGAACCAGTGCCCGAGGTTGTTGGCGTACCTAAGAGGAGGAAATTATGACTGTTAGTGAAAGAGTTGAATTAATTAAATTCGATGAACCAAAGTATTTGGAAGATGGTAAGGCTGTAGTTAGCCAACGTAAAGAGGCTGAAGATTTAGCAAAAGTTATTCATGATCAAGGTTATTCAAACATTTTCTTATTAGGTATTGGCGGTACTGAGTTTGAATTTGGCCACTATGAATATTTACTTTCAAGAATGTCAGATGTAGATATTTATTCAGTTAATGCGGCTGATGTGAACACAGTTCGTCCTAAGAAATTAAACAAAGATTCATTAGTAATCACTGCTAGTGCTTCTGGTGATACTGTTGAAATCGTTCAAGCTGCCAAATGGATGAAAGAAGAAGGAATCCGCGTTGTTGCATTTACAGGTCGTGATAGTAAATTAGGAAAAATGTTAGATTATGTAGTTCATGCTCCTGTTGTAACTGGATTCTGCGAACACTCATATGTATTACAAGCATATTTCATGTACAAATTAATGAACTTACGTGGAGATTTCGATGCTTATGATCGCTTCGCAGATCAATTATCTGAATATATTTTCGAAGACTTATTAGCAATTAAGAAAAAATTCGAACCAATCGGAATGAAGATGGCTTCTGAATTATATGATGCTGAATATACAATCTTTACAGGTTCTGGTGCACTTTGGGGAGAAACATTATTATTCTCTATGTGTATGTTAGAAGAAATGCAATGGATTCGTTGCCGTCCAGTAAATGCTGCACAATTCTTCCACGGAACATTAGAATTGATTGAAGACAAAGTTCCAGTATTTATCGTTAAGGGTGAAGATGAATTTAGAGCTCAAGACAACCGTGTTGAAGAATTCTGTAAAAAGATTAACTGCCAATATGTAGTATTCGATGCGAGTGAATATGCCGTTCGTTTAGACAATGAATTTAGAAAATTCATCGTTCCTATGATCACTACTGCTTGTATTACAGGAAGATTATCAAGACATTACGAAGCGTATACTAAACACAACTTACAATATCGTCGTTACTACAGACAATTTGAATATTAATAGTCAATGTACGATGTCAAACCACTCTGTAAATAAGGGTGGTTTTCTTTTATATGGGGGTTAAATATGAGATATAAAGGTATTATTTTTGATATGGATGGAGTTTTAGTGGATTCAGAACCAATCTATTTGCAGGAAGCCATTGGTTATATTTTGGATAATCTTAAAGAAGATGTGGTTTATTTGGAATTGAAAAGAGAAATGAATAAAATTGTGGGTGCTTCGGATGATAAAATGTTTGAAGCTATGTCTGAATATTTAAATCATAAATATTCGACAGAAGAAATTAAGGCGGGTATGTGGTCAAAAGAATTAGGGTTGGATTATCGTACGATTTTAAATCCGCATGTATTATATGTGTTACCGAAATTGAAGGCGAAGGGGTATAAGCTTGCGATTGCCTCAAGTTCTTCAATGGAAAATATTAAGAAGGTAACTCGACAGTGTGGTATTGCTTCATATTTTGATTGCATGGTTAGTGGAGTAGATTTTAAAGAGAGTAAGCCGAATCCAGCAATTTATTTGGAGACATTAAGAAGATTAAACTTGAAACCAGAAGAGGTAATAGCGATTGAAGACTCAACATATGGTATACAGGCTTGCATTGGTGCAAATATTCGTGTAATTGCCAAAGAAGATAATCGCTATGATTTCAATCAAGGCTTAGCGGATGAGATAGCAAGTGATATTTTGGATGCATATAACATTATTAAATATTGGAATTCAGAAGAAAATTAATTTTTTCATGTAAACGCTTGCATTATATTTTGATTACTGGTATACTTTGATTGTACAAATGGTATGCATTTACATACCACTCGCAAGCGGGCATAATCGAGTGGTAAAAATCAAGTGTACACAATTGGAAAAGAGGATGTATTGATGAGAAGATTTATTTTGGCATCACATGCTTATATGTCTAAAGGAATCAAAACTTCACTTGAATTAATTCTTGGAAAACAAGACAACTTATCCGTATATTGTGCATATGCTGAGGGCGAACCTTTCTTTAAGCCTTTGGTGATTCAAGAAGTTGAAGATCATCCTGAAGATGAATTTGTAATTATGACAGATCTATTGGGTGGTAGCGTAAACAACGAATTGTTGGAGCTAACGACTAAGGAAAATGTTCATTTAGTAACAGGAACAAACTTAATTTTGGCAATGTCAATCTTATTGACTTGTCGTGAATGCGATGATGTTGCAGCAGCAATCCGTACATGCGTTGAAGATGCTAAAACAGGTATCGTATATTGTAATGATTCAGAAATCGACTCAGATTTAGATGAGTTGTAAAAATTGAGAGGAGAAGTACAATGATTAAATTACTTCGTATTGATCACCGTTTATTACATGGTCAAGTAGCTTTTAGTTGGAGTAAACAACTTGGTACAGATTGCATTTTGTTGGCTTGTGATACTTTGTTGAATGACAAATTGCGTATGTCAGCTATTAAAATGGCTAAACCTAGTGGCGTAAAGGTTGTAGCTAAAACAGTTGATGATGCGATTGCAGCAATCAAATCTGGTGTTACAGATAAGTACAAATTGTTTATCGTAGTTGAAAGTGTTGAAGATGCGGATCGACTTGCAAGAGCGTTAGATATTAAAGAGATCAACCTTGGTGGTACAAAACCAACAGATGATCGTCACGTAATTTCGACAGCGGTTTATGTAAGTGATAACGATGAAAAGATCTTAAAAGATTTAATGGATGATGGATTTGATGTATTTACACAGATGGTTCCATCAGACAAACGTGTTAATACAAAAGATTTATTAAAATAAAAAATTTTAGAGGAGAAGAATAAGATGTTAGTTAAGACTTTATTAATTTTCTTGATCACGTTCTTCGCGGTTTCAGAATTCTTGTTGGGTACATCATTAATTCAAAGACCGCTAGTTTTAGGACCATTGGTAGGTCTAGCGTTTGGTCAATTAGAATTAGGAATTGTTATAGGGGCAACCCTTGAGTTGGCGTTTATTGGTGCAGTTTCAATTGGTGCGTACATACCTCCTGATATGATTTCAGGAACAATCTTAGGAACAGCTTTAGCAATCGAAGCTGGAGCAGGTCCTGAGACAGCGTTGGCATTAGGTTTACCAATTTCTACAGTTATGTTGGCATTGAACTCAGTATTAAGTGCTCCAATTATGTTGGTTTTCACTCACTTGATGGATAAAGATATTGAAGAAGGTAATATTGGAAAATTCAAATTCCACTATTTCTTCGGTGGTTATGCTTCATTCTTACCTCGTTTAGTAGTAATTCCATGTGCATTCTATTTTGGAAGTGAAGCTGTAGTTGGATTATTAAGTCAAATTCCAGAATGGTTACAAACAGGTATTAATATTTCAGGTGGAATTATTCCTGCATTAGGTTTTGCGATGTTAGCACAGATGATCATGGACAAAAAGATTGCTCCATTCTTCTTCATTGGTTTCTTTGCAGTTCAATATTTAAGTTTAAATACAACAGCAATCGCAATCTTCGCATTGGCTTATGTAGTCTTGATGTTCTTTAAAGAAAAAGATCAAAAAGGAAAAGTTGCAGTTGTTGAGGGAGGAGATGGCTTAGATGAGTTCTAATTACGAATACAAAGGCGTTATTACTAAAAGAGATTTAAGAAAAGTATTCTTACACGCCATTACAATGGAACATACGTGGAACTATGAACGTATGATGAATGATGGATATCTATATTCAATGCTTCCAGCATTACAAAAAATCTATACAAATCCAGAAGATCTTAAAGAAGCATGTAAACGTCACTTAGAGTTCTTCAATACAACTCCACAATGTATTACATTGCCATTGGGTATTACAGTTGCGATGGAAGAACAACGTGCAAATGACATGGAAAACTTTGACACAACTTCTATTTCAAGTGTTAAGACAGCTATCATGGGTCCATTAGCTGGTATTGGTGATAGTTTTATTTGGGGAACATTAAGAATTTTAGCTACTGGTGTAGGTACTTCATTAGCATTACAAGGAAGTATCTTAGGACCAATCTTATTCTTATTGGTTTTCAACGTACCTAGCTTCATCTTACGTTACGTATTGGTATATGCAGGTTACAAATTTGGTTCAGACTTCATTACTTCTGCAGAAGAATCTGGTGTAATGGATTTAATTAGTAAAGCAGCAAGTATCTTAGGTTTAACAGTTGCAGGTGCTATGACTGCAGAAATGGTTTATATGACAGTTCCAATTGCGATTGGTAGTGGTGAATCAGCTACAACAGTTCAGGCTATTATTGATGGAATCATCCCTGGATTATTACCATTATTATTAACTGGATTCGTATATATGTTGTTAAATAAGAAAGTTAAACCACTAGTAATTATGTTTGCGATGATGGCACTTTGTATTGTCTGTGCATTCTTCGGTATTTTGGCATAATTAACATAATATATATAGGGTTGAAAAGACTTTTTTCAACCCTTTAATTTCTGATGAGGATAAATAAATGAAAAATTTTAAAAATCGATTATGCGGAATGAACAGTCATTATAGATTTTATTCTTTTGAACGTTTTTTTCAGGAAATGAATCGTTTAGGTATTAAAAATGTAGAGATTTGGACGGGTCCTATGCATTTCTATGTGGACTACAATAAAAATCAGAGTGTAGAACAGCTTAAGGAATACGCAAAAAAATATGATGTAAAAATCATTGGTATTTGTCCAGAACAAACAAATCCAAAGCCAAACAATGTGGCAAGTCCATCACGTCAAGAAGATGTATATGCATATTATTGTCGAATGGTGGATATCGCAAAAGAAGTCAATGCCCAACATATATTAATCACAACAGGCTGGGCTTATTATGATGAGTCAAAAGAAGATGCATGGAATCGTTCGGTTGAAATGATGCGTAAGGTTTGTGATTATGCAAAGGCAAATGATATTTTGGTGGCAATCGAAGCTTTACAACCAGATGAATCTGTTCTTGTGAATAGTGTAGAACAATTAAAGGCATATTTGGATGCGGTAAATCATCCACAGTTAAAGGTATGTATTGATTTTGGTGCAATGGCACGAGTCAATAATACAATTCAAGATTATTTTGATGCATTTGGAAAAGATGTGATCCATACACACTTTGTGGATGGAAAGCCAACAGGTCATTTGGCATGGTCGGATGGAACAAGAGATTTAAAACAAGATCTTCTTGATTTAGAGGCCAATGGATACCATGGATATCTGTCACTGGAAACAGCGACTTCTAGATATTATGAAAAGCCTTGGACAGCTGAAGAAAAGACGATAAGTGCTTTTGACAAGTTGGAATTGAATAAATGATAACAGGGATTTAAATAAAAAATGATATAATATATTGAGTGTGTGAGGAGGTTTTTATGAAGGCTATTACTAGAGATATTTATATAGCGGATGAGATTCGTTATAAGATCGAGATAGGTGAATTTAAACCTCATGACAAATTACCTAGCGAAAGACAGTTTTGTGAAATATTTAATTGTCAGCGTGCAACTGTGCGCTTGGCCTTAGAGAGTTTGCTCGATGAGGGTTGGATTTATTGTGTTGAAAGATCGGGTTATTATGTATCGCAACCACGCATTATGGAAACGTTAAATGTCGTTTCAAGCATGAGTGGGCGTATTGAAAATATGGGCAAAGAGATGCATCGTAAAGTGGTTTTTCTAAGAGTACTTGAAAGTAATAAAAAATTAATTAAGAAAATGGGTGTTGCGTTAGGAACAAAATTAATTGAATTTGAAAGAGTTCGCTATTTGGATGAAGAGGCTATTTCTTTGGAAACAGCTTATTTTGAAGCGGAACAATTTCCGGGATTATTAGATAAAGACTTAGAGAATAATTCATTGTTTTCAATCTTAGAAAAATATTATGATGTAAAATTTACGCATGGGGAGCAGGAAATTCTTATAGTTAACGCAAATCCAACTGAAAGTAAATATTTGGGTGTGGAAGAAAACAGTCCGTTGGTTTTGCGAAGAGGAATTTTGTATACAGAAGATAATCAATATAAAAGTTATCATGAATCTGTGATGCGAATGAATCGCTTTATTTATGCGGATGAGGAGAATTGATTATGGATTTACGTATACCTTTATATTTACAATTAAAAAATACATTATTAAATCGTATTGATAATGGAGAATTATTGCCAGGTGAGCGTTTGGAGTCCGAAAGAGATTTGGCTGAAAAATATGGTGTGAACAGACAAACTGTGCGTTCTGCACTGAATGTGTTGATTGAGGATGGCGTGTTAATCAAGGTTCCTTATAAAGGAACGTTTGTCGCAAAACAAATTGTAAAACCGGCTTGGGGAAACTATGATGCGGTAGATGATCATCGTGGTTTTTCAAGTTTTTTAAAGGCACAGGGTTTTACGATTGATAGTAAGGTCATTGTTGCGGAAAAAATCGAACCGACAACTTCGATTCGTGCACATTTGAAATTAGAAGAAGGAGAAGATGTTTATTGTTTAGAGCGTGTTCGTTATTATAATGATAAACCTTTTTCTGTGGAAATTGCCTATATGCCGTACAAGTATGTAGAGGGCATTGAAGACTATGATTTTTCAAAAGTGTCATTATATGATTTTATGGCAACGAAAGATCATGATCCTTGTGATTTCCATCGTTCATTAATCGTACAATTTCCAGATGATCGAATCTCAAAACTTTTGGGAAATCTTGTAGAACCTGTATTTCGATTTCAATATATTGGCTTTGATAAAAAGAAAAATGTCGTGGAATATACACATAGTTATATTCGAAGTGACAAATCCACGTATCGTTTTAGAATATAATTTCACGAAGGAAAGAAAATGGAACAATTAGAAACAATGGAATATTATGTCTTGCAGACGCAGGACATCTTAAATTCAGTATATAAAAATAAAAAGCAGACGGATAAATTGGCTCAGGTTTATATGGATGGAAACTATAAAAATATTAAGATCATAGCTTCTGGTTCGAGTGGAAATGGGTCTTGGTGTGCTAAATATATTATGGAAAAATATTTAGGTGTAGATGTCACTGTAATAAATCCATATACATTCGCATACTATCCAGTATTATGTGAAGATGACTTTGTGTTTGTCGTTTCACAGAGTGGATATAGTAAAAACGCATTAGATGCGTTGGATATATTAAAAAAATTAGATCGTAAAACAATCGCATTAACAGGGGATTTAAATAGTGATATTAAAGATCATGCGGAAGTTGTGATTGATTATGTAGACGAAGAAAAAGAAGGGTATGTTACTAAGGGAGTAACAACACTAGCCTTATTCTTAATAAAACTTGCGTTTGCGATTCTAGAAAAGCAAGGTAAAGAAGTCGATACAAAATGGTTGGATGACTATTGTGAAAGCTATGCTTCGATTCAAAAGGAAAACTTTATTCGTGAAGAAGCTTTCTTAGAAAAGTTCAGAAAGAACTTGTTGTCTATGGAAAATATGTATGCGGCTGGTTGCGGCCCTGCTGAAGGTGTAGCGAAAGAGGCAGCACTAAAGATTGGAGAAACGGTAAAGGTTGTTTCTTGTGGATATGAATTAGAAGAATATATTCATGGACCAAATTTACAATTGTCTCCAAAACATAATGTATTTATTATTGATGCACAAGATGAAACGTCAGATCGTTCTTATCAGATTTATAGAGCTTCTAAAACCGTTTCGGATCGCGTGTATTACATCACAAATAAAGAATATGAGGATGATCATGTACTAACATTACTAAATCCTTGTGCAGATACTGTATCTTTAACGTATCTTCAAGTATTCCAATTATTTGCATACAGAATTAGTAAAGAGTTAAGATCTATTCCTAAACATCCATTATTTGAGGAATTTAAAAAGATCGTGAATTCGAAAACAATCACATACGAAGATTAGTATAGTAGCCTTTCGACTTATCGGAAGGCTTTTGTCTTATGCACAAGACAAAAATATATGAATATTGTCTTGTAGATAAGACAAAAAAGTATTAATATTGTCTTGTAAGTAAGACAATATCTACATATGATACCTGTCTTTAGAGGTTTGCATTAAAAAATGGTGAGAAAATATTAATGAGCTACAATTTGATCAGCTTGTGTCAAGTAGACACACAAAATAATTAAAACATTTTTGTCC
>NZ_QVFI01000050.1:0-13251 GCF_003433845.1 Absiella sp. AM09-50 | reverse complement strand
GGTATATTAGATTTATTACTCTTTGTATGAGTAACTTTAATATACCAGGAGAAAAATCATAGTGATGTTAATGCATGTAGTAAGTAATCAAGGGGAATTTGATTGTCGTAGTAAAGATGAAATTGAAACAATCATAAGACAAAGCACTCAAATTCCATATGATGATATCTGGCTTTCTGGGGAATATGAGTATCCATGTTTGACGATAACATTAAATGGAGCAGATGCCTGTTTGCATTATTTTCTAAATGGTGATGGTGATTTCTGGCAATCAGTAGGAACTTGCGAAAGAGTAGTAAGCTTTGTAAGTGGCAATGGTGCCCCTGATTTTACACCGGAAAATGCTGTAATCACACTTGATCAAGCAATACAGTGTATGCGATTATTCTTTGATACTTTACAAAGACCAGATTGTATTGCATGGAGGAGTATGTAAAAATAAAGTGAACAGGATGAAGAAAAACCTGTTCATTTTTATGTCGATACGATGAAAACCATAGTATAATTAATATGCTTTAAAAGCGAGTGGAGGAGAGATATGAATGAAAGTTTTTATATCTATATTTGGAAACTTGTGTTGGGTTTTGTCCATCTTTTGGGCTTATCAGAAAATCATATATCAAAAAGTCAGTTTCAAAAAAATGTGCTATGTCGCCATTTTTTACTTTGGGATAGGACTTGTTGAGGAAGTATTGCATACAGGAGAGATTCCTTATTACTTATCAGATTTAACTGGAATTGATATATTCTTTTTTTTGGAACTTGAAATATTTGTTTGGTGCTGGATCATCTCATATACACTATTTGACAGAAATCTAAAACGTTCAATTTTTCTCATCGCATGCATATGCTCAGTATGCCAGCAGACGTTCTTTATTCTAAATGAAATGCTTTGGTTTTTATCAAATGGAAATGTACAAATCTATTATTTATTAAATTTGCCAATGATAGCACTGTTGTTTTTTACGATTTATCTGATTGTGGAAAAGTTGAATATTGCCAGAATCTATCGAGAATTTGAGTATAAAAATTTTTCTTTCATACAAATTTTAGGAATGACGATTATTGTATTATTCATATATGATCTATTATCTTATTGTTTACAAATGATACCTGTAAAATCAAAAGAACAATTCTTGATTCCACTTTTTTTGATGTTCATTATGATATTGACTATGATATATTACATTCAAATGGTCAGTTTAAAAGATAAGAAAAAATACAGTGATATGTTAGTGAAGCAACAAAATCTTTATATTCAAGATTTAGAAAAAATACAACAAAATATGCGTACCTTCAAACATGATTATAAGAATATGATGTCCAGTATTTATCTACAAAGCAAAGAAGGAAACATGCAGGAAATAGAATCTACAATTTCAAAATTAATGGATGAATTTGATGAAGATATTGATAAGAAAATGAATCTAACCAATCAATTAGCGAATATCCAAATCAATGAAATAAAAAGCCTTTTATATTCAAAAATCACAGAAATCAATCGTCAGCATATCTCTTTACATATGGAAGTATTATATCCAGTGCAGACAATAAAAATGAATATTATGGATGCATGTCGTGTTTTGGGGATTCTTTTGGATAATGCAATAGATGAAGTTAAAGATCATGAAGGTGATATGAACTTGGTATTATCCAATCAGGAAGATGCCTTTCATATGATTGTGGAAAATTCATTATTCCATGATGTTGATATTGAAAAAATCTATCAAGAAGGATATTCCACCAAAGGTACACAGCGAGGGATGGGATTGATTTCTTTACAAAAGATAATTGATAAATATTCAAATGTGACGATAGCCACACAAACTGTGGATAATCGTTTCATTCAGGAAATAACCATTGTATAGGAAGTGATAACATGTTAGAAATATATGTATGTGATGATGAAGTTTCGACGTTAAATTTTATACAGCAGGCAATTGAAAAACAAATTCTGATTCATGAATATGATATGAAAGTAAAGCAGGTATATCGTGATCCTTGTGCAATGTTAGAGGCGTTAGCGAAGCAACAAACCAAACGTAATATTTATTTTTTAGATGTTGAATTAAAACATCCAGAATATGATGGCTTTTTGTTGGGGAGAGAAATACGCAAAATTGATCCAAATGGCACAATCGTTTATATCACGAGCTTTAAAGATTTAGCTTATAAAACTTTCCAATATCATATTGAAGCCTTTGATTATATTGTGAAAGATACACAAGAACAGTTGCATACATCCATCAGTGAATGCCTGCAATCTATTATTCAACGTCTAAAAGATGAAACAAAAGATCCTGTTGCGTGCTTTACGTGTAAAAGTGGAGATAAATTGCGCCATATTCCCATTGATGATATTTATTACTTTGAAACATCAGCGCGTTCTCACCATGTGATCTTACATGGGAAAAATCAACGGATAGAATTTCTGGGAAACCTTACAGATATAGAAAAAGAATTGAAAGAAGGCTTTTTAAAAATTCATCGTTCTTATTTAATTGCCTTAGATAAAATTGATTCCATTGATCTTAAACATAATGAAGTAATTGTAAGAGGTGGGGTATGTAGTATATCTCGTAAAGAAAAATCTCGTTTACTTGAAAAAATCAAGAAATGAGATTTTTTGTTATTTAGGAAACAATCCTTACCATTCAGGAACAAGTCGCCATTTTCAATCCTTAAAATGTTATAGTGAAAACGTAAAAAGGAGGATACATATATGATGCAGGAAATCATACGTTTAGATCATATATCAAAAACATTTGATAACGTCTGCGTGTTAAAAGATATTCACGCAACACTAAGAAAAGGAGAAATTCTTGGCTTTTTAGGACCAAGTGGCGCAGGCAAGACAACAACGATTAAGATTCTTACAGGACAGCTTTTTCCATCATCAGGAGATGCCTATATCTTAGGAATCAACGCCAATCAAATTGATGAAACCATTTATGAACAAATAGGTATTGTCACAGATAGCAGCGGTATTTATGAATATCTTAGTGTGGAAAAAAATCTGGAATACTTCGCAAAAATCCTAAAAGTGGAGAAACAAAGAGTCGAAGATGTGTTACATCAGGTAGGACTTTATGAACATCGTAAAAAACTGGCAGGAAAATTATCCAAAGGGCAGATACAGCGATTAATTCTCGCAAGAGCGGTATTGCATAAACCACAAGTATTATTTCTAGATGAACCAACTTCCGGTTTAGATCCATCGACCGCTTTACAGATACACAATATGTTGTTTCAATTAAAAGAAGAAGGCATGGCGATCTTTCTTACAACGCATAACATGGAAGAAGCCACAAAATTATGCGATCATGTGGCATTATTAAATGAAGGTGTGATTGTAGAATATGGAGCACCAAAAGATATATGCTTAAAATATCATAAAGTTAAAAAATATGATATACAATTACGCAATGGAAAACAGTATCTTTTACAACAGGATGAAGAAAATGTGGAGAAAATAAACACATGGTTAAAACAAGATCAGATAGAAACAATTCACTCTTGTGAGCCAACGCTGGAAAGCGTGTTTTTGGAAGTGACAGGAAGAAAACTATCATGAAGATATTTCATCTTCCCCATATTATAACGTTGAGAAATGCACCCGTTTGTGCATTATTTGGAAGTTGTTGTATCATCATACCAGTATTTGTGATAGGAGCTGTCATTTGGAAAATGTATTTTTTATAGGAGAAGGGAAGGTTATTATGAAAACACTACATATACATAAAGTAATGGCGATAGCGGAAGTAAAGTTTCGTGCACTATGTGGAAAAAACTGTATCATTATGCCAATATTTGCGATAGGATTTACAATGATGATGCGTTTTCTATATCAAAATATGTCAGGAGATGGAGGCAGTGAAGAATATTTAAATGCGTATGCATTGGCAATGGGATTGGTCATGAATATTGGTATGACTGGCTTATATTGTATAAGTTTAATGCTTGCGGAAGAAAAAGAAAAAAAGACATTGCGTGTGTTGATGACATCCTCCGTGAATGCTTTGGAATTCTTTGTCGGAAGTGTGCTGCCAGTATTCCTTGTGACAGTTATCGTTAATTATTTACTTATGCCAATCAGTGGATATACCATCACAGGATCAAATCTTATATTGTTTAGTATTGTCACAATGATTGGGACATTGATCAGCTGTATTATTGGGATGCTGTTGGGAATCTTTGCGAAAAATCAGGTCAGTACCAGTACACTCACTTCGCCTATTTTACTATTGATGATGCTGGTACCAATGTTTTCTTCTTATATTGAAGAATTAAAGATGATATCTCCATTCATTTTCACAGGAGCAATTATGGATATGGTCATGCATATGGCTGAGCAAGTATCACCAGCGTTAAATATTGGCGGTATCCTTGCGATGATCATCGAGGCGGTAGTTTCCATAGCATTATTTGTTTTGATATATAAACGAAATGGATACGAAAAAGAATAAAGGAAATTAAGATATGTTAGAAGAACGTGAACGATCTTCAAAGAAATAAGTAAAATTTAATACTTTTTGAAAACAGCCTCATTGCATTGTATATAGAAACAAGTTATCCTTTAAGTAGGAGGTGGCAGACATGGCTAATGAAGATAAGAAAGACTTTAACGCAATGTTGCACGATGCTAAAGATATGCCAAAAATTCAAATCATTACCGATCAAAAAAGTATTGAAAAGTATGGAGGAAATCATATGTATTTCGCTCCACCAATCGATTATGATCATGTAATGAAACAGGTGCCTTATGGAAAGGTAATTACCATTGGAGAAATTCGCGAGTATTTTGCGAGAATTCATCATGCAGATTTTACAGAACCAATCACAGCTGGGATTTTTGTGTCCATTGCGGCGTGGGCAAGTTATCAAAGAACAGAAGATGAAACACCCTATTGGCGAACATTAAAGGCAAATGGGGAGTTGAATGCGAAGTATCCAGGCGGAATAGAAGCACAAAAAGAGAAGTTAGAAGCAGAAGGACATACCATTATACAAAAAGGCAGAACAAATATAAAATATTTTGTGAAAGATTATCAAAAGGTACTTTTTGATTTAGGTGAAATAGAGAACAAATCATAAGATGTAATATGGCAGTTGAAACATAATCAACTGTCTTTTCTTCATTTATAAGCACTTGATATTACACCCATGAAATGTGATAATGTTTGTAATGTATAAGATTTCTTAAGAGGTGATACGATATGGATTGGAATCATTATTTATTGGAAGAAAAAAGCCCTCATCATCCTTATGCGGATTTAGGCGTTATGGAGGGTATGGTAAGTGGTATTTATGATTTAGCACTTGTCCCTAAAGATACACAGATATTATCCTTGACCATGCCATTAAAAAAGTATCATTTAACATATTCTCATGATGAAAGTCTTTATGGAAATAAATGTATAGAAGGTGTTTGTTTAAGTGAAGTAAATGTGGAAAACGTAAAGCTTTTATCAACGCTTCCTAACTTAAAATATCTTAAAATTTCTAATAATAAACAAGAAACAATATTAGATTTAACGCCATTACGACATTTGGAGGTATTGATCCTATCTGATATCACAAAGGTCACGGATTTTAGCTTCTTATTTGGATTAGATCATCTCAAAACGCTTTATTTACGTGATGTAAAACAGTTATATGATTTGTCTTTTCTATCAAATATGACAAACTTACAAGAATTGTTTTTATCAAATGGGGGAATGAGCGGCGTGGGTAAGCCAGTGAAAAGCATGGCGCCATTATCTAATCTAAAGCAATTACAATACTTACATTTTGCGTTGACTGTAGAACATAAAAACTATGATATTTCACCAATATTATCCTTGAAAAATTTAAAATATCTAACAATGTTGCCACGCTATTATCGCAATCATCGATTAGAAACATTACAAAAAGAATTGCCAGATACCATCATAGAATAGAAAAGGAGTGTCGTATGGATAAAAAAGCAAAAAATATATTAATGAAAACCTATTGGTCTGCTTCTGGCTGGAAAGATGAATATACAATTACTCCGAAAGATTTTACTTATGCGAAAGAAAAAGGTTTGATGTTTGATGCAGTTAGTATATCGCATGATAAATGTGTAAAACAAATCAAAGCGATTGTGGAAAAAATCACGCCCCAACAGATAGTGAAAGCTTTTATAAGCAGTCTTTCATCCAGACGTTTAGACTGGCGCTCAGGTATCAGCTCTTACTACATAGCGAAAATGCTGCCAATGCATACTTATACACCTGTCATATCCGGAAAGTCATATGAAAACGGCAAGGTGGTTTATACATCATGTACCTGTTCCATATGCAAAGATTTGAAATATGGCGTGATTGGAAAAGAATATTATAAAGATGTGGATGTCAATATATTAAACTTTGAACGTATTAAATGGGGTGGTGTGCGCCATGGTGAATTAATTTATATCTTATTTGATCTTCAACAATTCATCAAAGAGGAAATACCAGAACCAACAGATGCGGATATACATATTTTAAAAGATATATTAAAGATAATTATGAGCAGTGCAGCCAATGATCATCCAGGCATATTATGCGATAGATTAAAAGATATTCCTGATTTTAAATCAAACAAAAATGAAAGGTCCACGCTGGTTGAGATTCTTGCATGCATTGGGGTATTAAAACCCCAATCATATGAGCGTAAAATTCAAGGGAAAAACGACTGGACATTTGTGGAATACTGGCGTGGAGAAGATGGCTGTGATCAAGTGGCAGTGAATGAATATTTTGGAGAATATCTATGAGTATGCGTGATGAGGTGGAGTCTACCATCAAAGCATTAAAGCTGAATCATTCAAGAATTTTTGAGGTATCAAAGATCAAAGATCAAATATGTGGATATCATTCAAAGAATTGAACATACATTCGTTTTGGATTATGGAGATATTCATTGGTCAAATATGGGAAATGATTTTCAACAACATTTATCAATTAGAAAAGAGGAATCAGAATGGATACAATCAGAAAAAAGCAACGTGGGCAAAATAGAAAATTAAAACGTATGTTCGATAATATTGATAAATTTCAACCAGATTGGAATAACGATGAGCGATATGAACATTTTCATGTGCCAAGTGATCCATTTATCGAAAGTGAAAAAACTACAAATCAAAATAAGAAAAAGTTTTATGAAAAATGGCTTGCGACTGTGGAAAGATTGATGAAAGAAAAGCCACAGGATATTGTGTTTTGTAAAGTTGTAGGAATGATATCTATCCCTGATGTATGGTGTTCAGAAATCATCATTTTCTATGGTCAGGAGTATTACGAAGCTTTTTTTAAACGTGATTGTGCTTATCAAACGTGGATAAGAATTAAAAACGATTCTTTTCTTAAACGTAAACAGATACAAACACCGCTGAAGGAAGCTGGTTATCAACAAATCATACGAGATGAAGATATATATCAAAACGAATTATGGTTTTATGGAGATATTGACGTAAGGTGATTGGAGGCATAAGATATGAATAACGTATTGGACATCACAAACTATGGCATTGCTTTATTTTCGCCAACAATTCTGCAGGATTTCCTGAAGAAAGAAAAAATCAGATCAAAGAAATTGCTGAGTAAATTTGAAAAGGATAAAGATGTGTATCTGAAAACTCTAAAAGAAGGAATCTGGATGCCAATTGTGAAAATTGACGCAGGCAGTTATGTGATAAAATTGAACGGTGTTGATGAACCATTTGATGATACATGGATACAGAAGTTTTCGTATGAAGGATTTCAAATAGAAATCAAAGATACACTTTGTATTGGGGATATTCATTTGCTAGAACCATTTCAAACAAATCAGGAAATGCGTTATCAGGATATGGAAGGCAATATCTTATACAAGGGGCATACATATGAAGCAGCTTCAGGTAAATATCAATTACGTGTAGAAGGATATGTGCGAAAAGAGGCGAATGGACATGCTTCCACATATCAAAATCCAGAATATGGATTCTTATTTACACTCAATCAAGTAGAGGTCTTTAAGATGGCTCAGGATCCAAGAGATGATGAACGATACAACTTCAATATTGGCTATCTTACCAGATCAAAACAAGCGAAAATTAAGTGGGAGAATGAAATACAAGCTCAAAAAACAGGCAAAGAATATTATCCGCTAATCGAATTAGATGATGGAAGCATATGTCATTTATATGTAGAATTTGATTCCTCACACAAATATTGTCGAGTAAGCGTTCTGTATAAATATGTATATGATGAATTGTTGAAAAGTGGTAGTACATTTACGATTTCAGAAGAAACACGCACGAAAGGAAAAACCGTTTTATGCCCTGTAGGAACCCTGACCGTTTTATAGAAGATAGAGAATACAATATGGATGAATTTGAAAATATCATAAATCAAATCAAGACGATTTGTCTATCGGTTATAAAATATACTTATGAGAAGTCAATGAAGCAAGCATATGATTTAATAAGAAAGCTTCATGATGCAGGATATACAAAAGATGAAGTCTATCAGGCACTGCTTTCCTGTCAGGCGGTATTAAAGGATGGTCTTTCCTATGATTTTATATGTGATTTGATGGATTATGTAGTTGGATGGTGTGCTACAGAGCTTCAAATATGGAAAGATGAAAAAGACAGCTTAAAAGAATTTTACGATTACCTATCATCAGATGAAGAATTGATGTATGATATTCGTATGCATGCGGAATGGAATGAAGCATCTTTTTCTAAATTAAAACAATTGATTTATGCTATCATGCAGGAATACGAAGATAAGCCATATGATCACGAATTGATATCGTATATGCAGAATATTCCAACGATTGTCCATATGTTGTCACAATTTCAAAAATGTTCACAAAAAAATTTAGAAGAAGGATATACACAGGAAACTTATTTGAAAATGATTTCAAATAAAATAGATGAATTAAACCAGTTATATGATATATTTATGAATTCATTAGCGCAAAAAAATGATAAATGAAGGAAAATAAAATTAGAAGGAGAGGAAATATAGTTGTATGAAGCTTTTTATCACAAGTGTTACAGCACAGGGCACCAATTGTGTATCCTCTTTGATACATGAATTATCACCATTAGAAAAACAAGCACAATCCTGGGATTTTCCATACAATATCATGATTTGTATCAGATGTGGAAAAAATGTTGGGAAAACATTTCAACGTTTTGAGAATAAAGATCAGGTCCTTACTTTGGATATACGTGAAGAAGATGAATTATTTCGTGTGATGTCTAAAAATGAACAACGGGAATATTTAGGCAGGCGCATCTTCTCTTATATGGAAGAAAGCATAAAGAAATATCCCAAGGTCGCATCCACACACCAACAGGAAGCATTCATGAAGAATGTGAAGCAATGGATGATGGCGCATGACTGGCTGCATGGAAAAATCGAACAGGTAAGAACGCTTCTACAAAAGGAAATGGGAGCATATGAAATCAGTGAACAAATGCATATGCCACTTGAAGAAGTGGAAGATATTTGGATTCATATGTATGAAGAAGAAAAACGAACAACTACACATTCAGACAATATCAAAGAAGGTAAAAATTGGGTGTGGAAGATATGAAAAAAGATTTTTCATATATTTAGGAGTGATGACATATGAAAATCTATCAGGGAAAAACAGCATGGTGGTTGATACTTATTTTTCTTGTGTATACTCTTTTACCATGATTGACACATATAAAAATTACACCTTTTTTGCGTTGTTATGCTGGTTTTGATTTATACATGAATATCTTTTGGATACCTGTTTTCATCAGAAACCGAATAGAATTATATGGCACATATTTTATTTTCTATTATGGATTTTCTAAACAGATTATTCAGATTTCAAATATCAAAAGATAGAAAAAAGCAGAAGTGCAATCGCTTCCTCCGCAAATTCTTTAGACCGTATTCCTTTTATCACAAAGGATAAGGATTTCTATGTGTCCTTAAAAGAAATGAAGATTTTATAAATCAAATACAGAAGAAACGATAGGGCAAAAAACTGCTCTTTTTCGTTATAAACAAAGTATAAATTTCTAATTATCTTTTTATATTTTCTTAAATGCTCGTAAAGCCTTATTCTATGTGCTTTCGAGTATTTTTACTGTAGGAAGATACTTCACGTTTCTTTGCATATTTCCTCATGTCTTAGCTGTCAGAAGTGGTAAATAAGTAGTAAATTCATTTGTACTACTAAGCAACAAGACGCTCCTGTTGCTTCTCTTTATTCAAGCGTTTCATTTCTGCCATTGCAGAATCGAATGTTGCATGTGCGTAATAGTTCAGCGTCATGGCTATATTAGCATGTCCCATAATGTACTGTAATGCCTTTGGATTCATTCCTGCATTTGCATAGTTGGTACAGAATGTATGTCGCAAACTATGTGGAGTGATGTGTGGCAATTTATCCTCGTTATACTTATTGTATTTCTTAACAAGACCTTTCATCATGCCGTTGTAATCACTTGCCACTTTTGGATAGTTCTTTCTATTAAGAAAGAGAAAATCACTATATCCATCAATCTCAACACGCTTATCATTCTTTCGATTCGCTAACACTCGCTTAAATGCTTGATAGGCTTCTTCAACCATAGGAACTTGACGTTCGCCACTTTTGGTCTTTGGTGTTTCAATGTAGTACCCAATTTCAGTATCTCTCAATAGCTGATGGTCTATATTGACAAGACGATTCTCAAAATCTAAATCTGGAAGTGTCAAACCACCAAACTCTGAAATACGAAGACCTGTTTTTAAGAGTATCAGAATTTCATCATAATTTTTGCTGTAGGTTTTATCAGCTTTTGCAAAGGCTAACAGTTTTTCTTCCTGTTCTTCTGTTAGTACGGTCTTAGGGACAGTATCATCATCAAGAACTGCTTTCAGTTGAAAGTCAAATGGATTCTTCCGAACACAATCATCTTGTATAGCAATATAGAATGAAGCCTTTAAAGAACGTTTGTAGTTATTGATGGTTTGATAAGCATAACCATTTTCACTCATTCTAATAGCCCATTCTTTAGCGTCTGATGGCTTAATACTGTCAATACTTCTTACACCTAACTTGTCTTTCTTCAAAATATCCATAAGATATTTGCGTCCAGTTTCAGTGTTTTTTCTAACCTTTGGTCTTTGAGCGTTCTGTTTTGCGTAAAGCTGGCAGAGTGTCATTTTCTTTCCTACAACATCAATACCATCATGAATGTCTTTCTGTAACTCTGCGATTTTCTCTCTAAGTGAGATACAATCACGCTTTCCTGCTGGTACTCGGTCTGTAGCCACAAGTTTCCACGAGTAAACAAATTGCGGTTCTCCAAATGAATCTATATATTTGTATAAGTATCTTCCGTCTTTTCGTTGGCTCTCTCCAGTCTTTAAGATTCGACCTTTATTGTCACGTCTTTTTTCTGACATGGCATTTGCTCCTTTCCTTTATGGAAAGAGCCTTGATACGACTTAATACTATTTTATCATATACAAGACCCTTTGGCGACGCTAGATTGCGTCCAATGTATCTATAATTTTTTCAAATTGTTTTCGTTTAATCTGAATACGATTGCCATTCATAATCAGCCAATTTGCATTTTTATTTTCCTCTGCCAAGCGTCGTAGCTTGTTTTCGCCAATACGAAAATATTTTGACGCTTCTTCAATGGTTAGGGTATAACGTTCCCAAATAGGAATGTCAGTCTGCTTCATAAAATCCTCCTTTCCAAATCACTTATTTGGATTTCATAAAAGTTGTTTTACCAGCAATCGAACAGCTTTAGCAAAGCTCACGGGAGTTCCACCCCTGCATGGTTCTCATGTAGCCATACTCATTGCCTGCGACGGTTTTATCACGCTCGGACTATTGACTGTATGGGAGTATCATTATCACGATAAGAATGTCGTTGCAGGCAATCCTGCTAAAGATTGCTTCTCGGATCACTAACATGAATCGCTCGCTATCTTTATAAGATAGGTCATGGCGGTTAGTTCCGTTGGCTCTTTTCTTATCGAAACGTATTCGATTACTTTTATTCAGTTTTCAAAGAACAATGGCTCGTTAGCCTATCAAAACACATTGAAAGCTCAATATGCTTTGGTGGAATAACAAACCTCCCTGTTCGGGAAGCGTGGAATGGTTTAGCACGCTTCCACGAAAGGAGAGAGGATATTACTTAATTTCAAATGACAAAATCTTTGTAATCAGTCTGGTTTCCATTCTTCCACGTAAGACTTCATCAACGACCATACTTTGATTGCCATATTCATCTTTCATAAGTCGTAGGGAACGCTTCGTTATGTACCCTCTGTAATGATGTAGAATCTGGTTAATCGCTTCGGTATCGCCATCTGTTGCCTTTACAATGAGAGGAAAGGGAATCATAGGATATTGTGTTTTCATTCTTCAAATTCCTCCATAAACTTTTTAATTAAGGCTAGTCCACTGGTTCTATGCCGATAGACAGTAGAACGGTTCAATTTCAACAGGTCTGCAATTTCTGAATCGCTCATGTCCATAAAGTAAAACAGCAGTAGAATTTCACGTTTCTTGTCTGGCAACTCACGTAATGCTTCACTCAACAAATCATTTTCAACGCCTACTGATAACCCATTGAGTGTAAAAATCTGAAAGTCAGTTGAATAGTTATCTGTTGTCGCAAACTGGCTAACAAGATAATCGCCAACATCCGAAAAGGACACCTCACGCTTTGCAATCCTTGAAAGATAAAGCATATAATTCTTTCGCTCGTCTTCCATAGCACGTTTACAGATATAGTCAAACTGATTTTCTATTGTGGTCTGAAAAGAAGATGGTTTCATGTTTCTCACCCCCTTTCTGTCTAGGAAAGGAAGTGAGCCTTGCTCGTTTATCTCCTTTCACTCTTAGTCCCAATGTGAAAGGGGGATTTGTTGCATTACTGATAAATAAACTTTGTAAAAAAGTTCTGAATAACCAAAAAAGCACACAAACAGATTGATTTCTCTGTTTACATGCTTTTATTTTTCTATCTATATGATTTATAAAACCACATTGGTGGACGTACTTATCTATTGCAGATAGACGACTTTTTTTGATAAATACTCAATGTGGGGAACTTGATTGTATGTGATATACTTCATGGCGACTTTGACCTCCAACAAACCGCCATTTGGAAGTAAGATACAATATTTTAACAGCATAAATAGCACTACCATATCAATGCCAATAAGTTAAGGGTATTGACAAAAACAAAAATCAGGAATATAGCTA
>NZ_QVFI01000005.1:209185-210272 GCF_003433845.1 Absiella sp. AM09-50 | reverse complement strand
CAGATAAGACGGGATATTGAGGACGGTATCGACAGCACAGGCAAGAAAATGACGCTTTGCCAACTCTATGCCAAACAGAACGCACAGAGGGCAAATGTGAAGAAAAGCACAATGAAACAACGGGAACAACTCATGCGGTTATTGAAAGAGGACAAGTTGGGTGCTAGGAGCATTGATACAATCAAGCCCTCTGACGCTAAAGAATGGGCGGTGCGCATGAAAGACAAAGGCTTTTCCTACAATACCATTAACAACCATAAACGCTCGTTAAAAGCGTCATTCTATATCGCCATACAAGACGATTGCGTAAGGAAAAATCCCTTTGATTTCAAGTTAAGTGAAGTCCTAGAAAATGATACCAAAGAGAAAGTTGCATTGACAGAGGAACAGGAACAAGCCTTACTCTCATTCATCAAGACGGACAATGTGTATCACAAGTATTATGATGATGTGCTGATACTGTTAAAAACAGGACTTCGTATCTCGGAACTGTGCGGACTGACAGTAGCCGATATTGATTTCAAGAATGAAGTTGTGATTATCGACCACCAGTTACTAAAGAGCAAGGAACAAGGCTATTATATTGAAACGCCTAAGACGAAAAGCGGAATAAGGCAAGTACCATTAAGCAGAGAAACGATACAGGCATTTCAACGGGTTATGAAGAAACGCCCAAAGGCAGAACCATTTGTGATAGACGGACGGGGCAATTTCCTATTTGTCAATCATAAGGACAAGCCAAAAGTTGCGATTGATTACAACGCCTTATTTGTCCGTATGGTAAAGAAATACAACAAGCACCACAAAGACAATCCCTTGCCACATATCACACCGCATACGCTACGCCATACGTTCTGCACAAGGCTGGCAAGCAAGAACATGAACCCAAAAGATTTACAGTATATCATGGGGCATTCAAACATTAGTATCACAATGAATTGGTACGCTCATGCGTCCATAGATACCGCAAAATCAGAGGTTCAGCGTCTAATTGCATAGAAGTATTTACCACGATTTTAACCACGTTTGATAGAGAAAATATAAGAAGATAGACCTAGATATGTGAGGTTTACCACAAAAGCAAAAT
>NZ_QVFI01000005.1:0-209043 GCF_003433845.1 Absiella sp. AM09-50 | reverse complement strand
GGCTTTGCGGACATTTAAGAAGATATAAAAAGATAGTCAAAAACACATATATAATTTTTCGTAACTCTTCAAGTTTTTTCATTTGTTAAGTATCTTCTTTCATATAGTAAAAAATGACCAATTACATTTAATGATAACTGGCCATTCTCACGACTTTTTTACGACTTTTCACAGAAAAATCGTGTTTTTACGGAAAAATATTTACTTTTTATATGCGTTTGTATGCTACCTGTATGATGCCAAAAACCCTTTAGTTATCGGCTTTTTAACGTTGTATGCTATGTGTATTATTTATTCTGCATGCGCATGTGAGGAAAAGCTAACACCTACGTTCGCATGAATTACCTTTCTCGCTCCTTTTAATGCTTTAACATTTGACACCTTATTTACATTTATGGCATAAGATATTTACATCTAACACTGTACATCAGGATTTTACCAGCGCTTCATATTTTTTTCAAACTTTTCAACATAAGCGGATTTTAACTCTTCTGAAGATATATCATAGCATAATAAAATATCATTATAGTACATTAAAACATCAGACAATTCTTCAATTAATTCTTTTCTTACATCTTTACTATTGCTTGCTTTTAAACCTCCATGTTTTTTTACAATATCTATTACTTCGCCAATTTCTCCTACCATCCAAAGTAATTTGTTCTTACCAACTTCTGGAGAGATTCCTTCCCATTTATCTTTATACTTTTCCTGTAAAGTCCTTTGCATTTCTTTCATTTACGGTGGTTTCATCCATTTATCATAACCTCCATAATTTTAAATATGTATATTTTCACTGCACTCATATGTGTATTCATCATATCACGGTATACGTATCTCCTCAATAATCAATCTACCAAATATTTTTCATAATGACATCCAAGTTGGCACTATTCTTTGTAGATACGTGTCCAAAAACAGCTTGTTTTTCAGAAAATATAGATGACATCCACGGTGATGCGACAAATAAAAAAGACGGACAAATCATCGAATAAGCCTTTATTTATCGGCTTTTTTACGATGACATCCGTCCTGGCACTTTTATTTGGTGGAGGTGGCGGGAATTGAACCCGCGTCCAGAAACAGCACCACGTATGAACGTCTACAGTTTAGTTCATGTCATATATTCAACAGGTAATCATGAACAACTCCCATTGAATGTGCCTGATAAATTTTCGTGAAACAACTCTCAGGCGAAAGACAGCTTCCTTAACCTTCGTATCTTAAGCGCACATCCAAGCACCAAAGGTCAATGCATTGGCAGCGGCTGCGAACCTATGTCGGTTATTAAGCAGCGAAAGCAACTCTCTGGTTTCCACCAAAGATGTTAGCTAATTTAGTTTTTCCAGTTAAATTTATTTTGGTTATAACGTAACCACTCGACTGCAGTTCATACCATACATATCCCTGTCGAAACCAGTACACCCCCGGTTTTAGGAACAGTTGTAGTTTACCACAAAATGCAGTAAACTACAACAACGTTAATAATGATTTTTCAAAGCTTTTTCAATTTCACGTTTTGCGTCTTTTTCTTTTTCCGCATTACGCTTGTCATGAAGATCTTTCCCTTTCGCAAGAGCAATCTCAAGCTTAGCCATACCTTTTTCAAGATATAAAGAAGTTGGTACAACCGTATAACCTTTCAGTTTCACTTTCTGTGTCAGCTTCTGTATTTCACTTTTATGCAAAAGCAGTTTACGATCACGCGTTTCATCATGATTAAAACGATTACCGAATTCATAAGGCGGTACATGCATCATTTTGATGTATGCTTCTCCATCCTTAAAACTGATATAAGCATCCTTCAACTGCGCATGACCTTTACGAATTGCTTTGATTTCTGTACCTTGTAGAACAAGTCCAGCTTCAAAACGCTCCTCCAGAAAATAATCATGACTGGCTTTTCGATTATATGTAATCACTTTTCTCATAAGAAACAACGACCTCCTTTACTACTTTATGCGCGATTCTTTTTACGTATTCTTTGTTTAGGCAGCTCTTTTATATCATTTTTCTTCTTTTTGTTCTTTTTTGTTAAAATCTCAAAATCTATCTCACGTTTAAAGCGGTTTGCGCCAACACATTTCACACGCACTTTCTGACCCATACGATAAATATTAGCTGTATGCTCACCAATCAATGCTTTCATATTGTCATCATAATGATAATAATCATCAATCAAGGTAGAAATATGAACAAGACCTTCTACAGTATTATCCAATTCTACAAATACTCCAAATTTTGTAATACCACTGATAATACCATCATAAGTGCAGCCGATATATTTTTCCATATATTCCGCTTTTTTCATATCATCAACTTCACGCTCAGTATCTACAGCGATTCGTTCACGAACACTTGCCTGATTTGCGGCATCTTCACACCATGCTTCATCCTTTTTCATTTTATCTGGATTTTCACATTGTGTAAAGACATATTTTTTTAACATACGGTGTACAACAAGATCTGGATAACGTCGAATTGGGGAAGTAAAGTGTAAATATTCCTTTAATGCAAGCCCAAAATGTCCCAAGCAGCGGTTATCATATCTTGCCTTCTGCATGCTACGCAACATAAAACTACTCAAAACAGAATAGTTCTCCTGTCCTTTCGCTTCTTTCAATAAGTTAGAAAACTGCGCGGGATAAACAGACTGTATTCCACCCTGGAACGTATATCCCAGTGTCTTGGCAATTCTTGCGAATTCGCGCACCTTTTTAGGTTCTGGTGCTTCATGTATACGATACATAGAAGGCGTTTCCAGCCATTTTACATGTGTAGCAACACATTCATTCGCCGCAATCATAAAGTCCTCTATGATGCGCTCTGCCTGCCCTCTTTCACGTAATATAATATCTGTTGGTTTGCCTTTTTCATTTACAATGATTTTTGCTTCTTTTGTATCGAAATCAATGGCACCAAGTCCTTCTCTGCGTTTGCGGATGATATCAGAAAGAACTTTCATATGCATGCACATTTTCAATAAATGCGGATATTCCTTTTGCGCAGTTTCATCGCCTGCCAGTATGTCATTAACCTTGCGGTATGTCATTCGCTCTGTGGTTTTAATCACAGAAGGGAAAATCCGATAATTCATGACATTGCCTTTTTTATCAATATCCATCATACACGTCATTGCCAAACGCTCTACTCTTGGATTTAATGAACAAATGCCATTACATAATGCATGGGGAAGCATTGGTACAACCCGATCCACAACATAGACGCTGGTACCACGATGATATGCCTCTTTATCTATCGCACTGCCTTCCTTCACATAATGTGATACATCTGCGATATGTACTCCTAATCGATATCCACCTTCAATTTTCTCTACTGAAACAGCATCATCCAGATCCTTTGCATCATCGCCATCAATGGTAATGGTCAATAAAGAAGTCAGATCTTCTCGGTTTTTCTTTTCTTCCTGATCAATTTCTTCAGGAATACTTTTAACTTCCTGCATGACTGCTTCACTAAATTCTGGTACGACATCATGATCTAAAAGAATAGATAAAATATCTACACCTGGATCATATTTATATCCGATTACCCGTTCGATATGGGCTTTAATTGTTTGACCATAGCTGTCAATTGCCACCAATACTTTTGAATCATGCACAACCCGGAAATCCTGAAAGTTTGTAATTTTTATACGACGATTCAGCATTTCTGTATCTGGCAGAAAATATTTCTCACCACTCTCACGAATTTTTACAACACCTACCAAAGTCTTGGTATTATGTTCTAAAACCTCAATGACTTCGCCTTCTACACTTCCATCATAATTATTCCAGGTCTTTGCGTATACTTTATCCTGATCCATACCTAAATGAAGTGCTTCTCTTGCGATATAAAAGCTTTCCTCTCCGGTTTCCACAAATCCAAAGCCTTTCGGATTAATACGCAGAGTCCCTGTTACATACCCTAAATGTTCACTTGTGAAATAACGTTCACGCTGATCTCTTGCAAGGACATGTTCAGCTTCTAATTCATTTAAGCATTTCATCAGTTTTGTAAAGGAAGCTGCATCTTCCATTTTTAATTCTCTGGATAGATGTGATGCATCCATTCCTTTATATTTTTGACTCTGCACGATGTCCAGTATGATTTGACGTATATCCATCGATCATACCTCCTTTCTTTATATTAGTATAGTAAATAAAAAAGACCATATACGGTCTTTATTTCATAATACGAATGATTAATACCAAAGCGAAGAAGATGATACCTGTCACCAATGTCACATTAGACATTACTTTTTCTGCGCCACGTTCCTTTACGTTAGCGAACAGGTTTAGCCCTTCACCACCAGTAAAGGCACCACTAAGACCATCTGATTTTCCACTCTGTAATAAGGAGAGTATTATTAGTACGACCGCTGAAATCATTAACAAAATATCTAAAATGCCCATAATAATCCTCCTTTCTTACGATATTGCTTATTCATTATAACAGAGTTCTAGCAGAATTACAATCATTTTTATCTCAAAAGTAAACTTTAAAAAATTAGTCCTGCACATATCTGTCATCTAGAAGTTCCCTGCTTAAGTCATGAATAATATTTTTAATATCCACAACATAAACGATACCATATTTACTTTGGCATAACTCATCAACCTTTAACAGCCGGTCATTTTTCTGATATTTGGTTCTGACGGTTATCTCATCTTCATAAATCACTGTAGGAACATCATTCATCTGTAAGATAAATTGATCCTGTTCCAGTTCTACAAGTATCATACATTTTCTTGTTAATGGAATTTCTCTTTCACAAAGATGAGAGAAGGAAATCACAGGATAAATCATACCATTGTGACTGCATAGTCCAGTAAATGCATAATGTAAACATGGAACTGGCGTTACTTTCTGTTCCTCAAAGGTTTCAATGACATAATCTAGCGGTATGCCATATAAGCGGTTGAATGCAGAAAAGCATAGAAGATCACTCATAAACACCCACTTCCTTTCCTAAACAACGATCCAGCAGATATTCAATATTCAAGGACATACAGATACTTCCATCACCTAAAAGACTACAACCCGAAATACCCGTTGCTTTTTTAAAATCAATATTGATGATGGATGGTAATGGTTTATCTACAATATGTTGATATCCAATAATTTTATCCATGACGATACAAGCCTCTCTTTGAGAAGAATGAATATAGATAATAATCTTTTTTGTGGCTGGTGCAGCTTTTTTTATCCCGAAAAATTCATTTAAATCTATCAAAGGGATCGCTTTTCCATTATAGAAGAAAGTCGCAGAATTTTCATCTTCCTGCACAGTTCCATCATCTATATCATATGGAAAATAACGCAGAATATTGTAAGATGGAATAGAAAACTTATGTTCCCCAACCATAAACAGCATGCTTTCCACAATCGTCAAGGTTAACGGCAAATGCATGGTAATTCTGGTACCATGATGCAGACGGGTGGATAAACTGACATTTCCTCGAAACTGATCCACCATGTTTTTTACAACATCCATGCCTACTCCACGCCCAGATATCTCATTTGCCTGCTTTTTGGTTGAAAATCCAGGCATCATGATCATAGATAAGATCTCCTGCTCGCTGTATTCCTGATCCTCTTTTATCAGGCCTTTTTCTTTTGCCGTATTTCTAATTTTTTCTACATCCAGTCCACGTCCATCATCTTCAACATGAATTGTGATTTCTCCATTGTTATTTTCTACTGTCAGTTTAATAACACCTTGTAATGGCTTATTAATTCTTACACGCTCTTCAGGTGGTTCAATCCCATGATCAATCGCATTTCTTAATAAATGCATCAAAGGGTCAAATAAATGATCAACAATCTCTTTATCTATTTCTATATCTTCCCCTTTAACAACGAAAGTCACCTTTTTATCTTCTTTGTGCGATATATCACGAATCACACGATTTAGTTTTGGAACGATCGTTGATATCGGTATCAATCTAGCACTCATCACAATTTCTTCAAGCTCCATAAAGGCTTTATGAAAGCTTCGTTCAAACATGAATGATAATTCACGATCGTTATCCTGTTCCAGTCTTGTCATCATCACAGATTCCGCAACCATCAGTTCTCCTAATAAATTCTGCATTTTATCCAGTTTTTTTACCTGTACGGGAATAACAGATGATGATATTTCTTCATTTCGTTTATCTTTTGATAATACATTATCTTCATCATTCTTATTTTTTTGATTCAGCATCGCCATAAATTCATCACGCTGAATAATTTTACAGGACTCTACAAACAATGCACGATGCAGCATTTCTAATACTTTCTTGCGATTTGTAGATTGAAAACGTATAAAAAATCCAAATTCTTTAATAAATTTTGCCGCATCCGGATTATTTTCCAGTTTTTGTGGAATACTTTCCAGCTTTTCACAATAAGGTATGATCTGTGATATGATCATATAAGCACGGATATTTTCCATACTGGATTCTTTTTCATAACGCAATCGTATGAATACATCCTGTTCATTTATCCTTGTATCTGGTTGGGATGGTTTGGGCAGGACTTCCTGTTTTACTTCATTTGGTTCCTTCATTAATTTTTTCTGAATGGTTCTGGAAGTATGAATCAATTCCTCAGGACTTGCTGGCATATAGTTATCAAGTTTCATATGCTCTAGTTCCCCATGCATAAAATCAGATACATCATATAATAATTCAAACAGTTCACTTTTACAATAAGCTAATTTTGATTCATCATCTCTTAACACTACAAATGCATCTTCAACAATATGCATCAACTCCGCAATACCATCTAATCCCATCATGGATGATGAGCTTTTGGTGGTATGCATAATACGAAATATGGAATGAATGTCTTCTTTATTGATTGTTTCTTGCTTTTCCGATTCAATTAGTATTTTATCCAATTGTTCAAATAATTGGTTTGTTTCATATAAATATACATCCAGCATTGATTTCTGGTCATCATCAAATATCGTCATAGCTCATTTTCCTGCTTTCATTTATAAATGCCATCATACCAGATGGAGCAGTTCTTTCCACTGCGTTTTCCAGTATATAACGCTTCATCCGCATGTTTTAAGTTATCGTCAAAGTGAAGGGATGGTTCATAAAGTGCCAGACCAATAGATATGGTGCATTTGAAACGAATCCCCTCGCTGCTGAAAGGAAATGCTTCAATGCTTTTGCGTATATGTTCGCTGATCTGATAGATTTCCTCTTTTGATTTACCAAACAAGAATATCAAAAATTCTTCTCCACCCCAGCGTATCACACTCATATCATCCGCAGCACTCTCCAGAATATTTGCAATACCAATCAAGACGATATCCCCGATTTCATGTCCATAATAATCATTGATATGTTTAAAATCATCAACATCACACATCATCATGCCAATCTGGCATCTGCTGCTTAATAATTCACTTTTTAAGCGTTCGGATACATAGCGACGGTTGAATAAACCGGTTAAGGAATCACGAAAAGCCATGGAATTTAATTTTCGCATATTCGCTTCCATTTCTTCATTCAGTTTCCTTAAATCATCATTTTGCTGTTTTTCTTTTAAATGCACCTTGATCCTGGATTTCAATATTTCATTATGAAAAGGTTTATTGATATAATCACATGCACCTAAGGAAAATCCTTTTACTACATCACTTTCCTGAGCTCTTGACGTCAGAAAAATAATAGCAGCATAATTTTTATCTATTTCTTTTATTTTTTGATATAGATCATAGCCTTCAATATCAGGAAGTACAACATCCAAAAGGATTAAATCAGGTTGAAATGAACAGACTTTTTCCAGAGCTTCTATGCCGTTATTCGCAACTTCAAGGCTTATATTTTCATTTTCGAATATCTTTTTTATCTGTGCACAGATATATGCACTATCATCAACTATTAAAAGTTTCGGTTTTTTCATTTCAGCCTCAACCTTCCTTTCTTTTATATTACATACGTACCATGATTTACTGTTTTTACTTCTAAGGAGCCATCTTTAGCTTTAAACCAAATCGAACGTCCAAAGTTTTTACCTGTATCCTGTGCCACAATTGGTATGCCTGCAGTTTTTAATACTTTGATGACAGCTTCCACATTTTTAAGTCCGATTCCACTACTTTGTAGTCCATAAGTAGAAAACATTTCTGCCCCGCCTGCAATTTTCGCAACAATACTTTTTTTATTTGCACCTTGTTGAAGCATCTGCTCCAGCAGCTTTGAAATTCCACTGTCCGCAAATTTGTATTCGTTACTGTTTTGTATATCATGTCGTGATGGCAAAAGAATATGAACCATTCCTGCAATATGATTACGAAAATCGTAAAGACATACCCCCACACAGGAGCCCAATGCGTAGGTCACAAGTACATCAGGCATTTTTATGATGCAGGCATCTCCAATACCTACAGTAAAAAGATTACTCATACAATGATCCTAAGGTTTGAAACATAAAATTCAGGGATTCAAAATCCGGGAAGAACAGGATATGACTGACAACAGGAACATCATCCAGCTGGAAACGATTTTCAATAAACAAAAGCTCATCTCCCAAGTGTGCAAATTTAATCATTGGTACACTTAAGATTGCACCTGCCATATCACAGCATACTGCTGGTAAAGATACGTGAATATCCACATGAAGCAGTAATGATAATGCGTTGATATAGGAACAACACATAATATTTCCTATTTCACTGATAGCAGATTTACTAAGTTCATCTAACTCAAAAATATCTTCTACTTTGGCGTCCACAAGCTTTTCAATGATTGTCTTAGCGAATTCTTCATTCAAAAGAAACATAAATGTACCACTTAAATCCCCTGATACTTCTAATAAAATACCAACCTGTATCGTTTCCGCTCCCCCTAGCATATCCGGTACTTTTTGAAATGGTACGATACATACTTTGGGAATCTCCATTTCTAAAGGCTGATCAATCATCTGCGATAAGGAGGTGATTGCATTTCCGGTACCAATATTCCCCAGCTCTTTTAACATATCTCTTTTTTCTTCATCTAAATCAGAATATGATTGCAGCATGCCGTCTACCTCCCATTTTCTTCAAGAAAACAGTTTAATACTTCTTCTATTTCTTTATCTTTAAATGGTTTGACGATAAAATCTTTAGCGCCAAGTCTTCCTGCTTCTAATATTTTTGATTCCTGACCGATGGCAGAACACATGATTACAGGAATACTGTTATCATGCTCCATCATATAACGTAAAGAAGTCAATCCATCCATTTCTGGCATGGAGATATCCATAATGACCAGATTCGGCTTATGTTCTTTGAATAATTCAAATGCCTGTAATCCATCTTTTGCTTCTATGATCTGATAACCAGATGCTTCTATGATCTTTTTTAGCTTCATACGCATAAATACTGCATCATCGACAATTAATATGGTTTTGTTCATACATTTAGTCCTTCCTCATCTCGAAGTTCAAATTTATTTACCAGCTCTCTTAACAGCTGTGCCTGTGCTGCTAATTCTTCACTGGCTGCGGCACTTTCTTCTGATGTCGCAGAATTTCCCTGTACGATATCTGAAATCATGCCAATACTTTGGCGAATCTGAATAATAAAGTTTGCCTGCTGGATATTGGATTGTGAAATACGTTCAATTTTATTTGCGACTTCACGTGCTCCTTCCACAACATGCTTCATTGATTGCTCTGCGGAGGATATCAGGGTGCTTCCTTCTTCAACGGAAGTTGTTGATTTCTTAATCAGTTCTGCAGTTGTCTTGCTGGCTTCCGTCGTCTTGGTTGCTAATTTTCTAATTTCTGATGCAACAACACTAAAGCCACGACCTGCATCGCCTGCTCTTGCGGCTTCTACTGCTGCATTCAATGACAATAAATTGGTTTGGAATGCGATATCTTCAATATCTTTTACAATACCTGTGATATCCATGGAGTTTTGTTTTATTTCTTCGATTGCTTCTGTAACACGATCCATCTGTTGACTGCTGGCAACGATTTCATTTTCTACGACATCTGCTAGTTCACTTGCTGCTACGGTATCATCTGCATTATTTTTTACATTTTCAGATATTTCATTGATACTTGTCGCAAGTTCTTCAATAGAACCAGCCTGTTCACTTGCTCCCTGAGATAGCATCTGGGCACCATTTGATATCTGCTGGGCACCACCGGATACCTGTTCAGCACTATTGGCAATTTGTAACATAGATTTACTCAATAAAGAGGATATCTGGTTCAAAGATTCGCTTAGTGTGATAAAATCACCTTTAAATTCCACTCCAGCCTGATAATTCAGCTTACCTTTTCCAATCATCAGCATCGTTTTTTCTATTTCATTAACATAGACGCTTAATGTTGTAATCGTTTCCCGCATGCTGTCCGCAAGGGATCCTAATTCATCCTGTGAATGATATTCCAGTTTTGTATGTAAATTTCCATTTGATAGATCTTTTGCAGCTTTTTTCAAAGTTTGTATTGGTTTTGTGATACTTCTTGCGATAATAAACCATAAAGCTGATGTTAAAAGCAGGGTCACGATACTTAATACCACAAGGCTGATCAACATGACAGATGCGCTTTGATTACTTGATAAATAATAAGCATCTGCGGCCTTTTTGGTTTCTGTTTCCAGATCTCTCAAAAAGCTTCTTGCTTCTACTGCCTTAGGACTGTAATCATTTTGATAAACTTTCATCGCATCATCATATTTTTCATTTTCTAAAAGGGTCATGACTTTCTCTCTTGGAATTACCAGTTCTCCATGCAACTGTTTTAATTCTGACATCATGTCATTTTCACCATTTAATTTCATCAGATTTTCCATTGCCTGATCAACGATTGCCATACTGGTTTTGGCTTCTTTTAATTCTTCCGCTGTTGTTTCTGTATTTTTTTCATTTACAATAAGCAGCATATCTCTTGCGACAATGTATTGATTTAAGCGAAAATCCATAGACTCTTTCACAATCTGATAAGATTTGTTATAGAATTCATCAAAGTTGCCGGTAATCTTACGCACACCATAAAGTGCAGTAAACACTGTTGCCAGATATAATATCACAATCACAATAAAGGATATTAGTAGTTTTTTTGTAATTTTCATATTTTTTAATTTGTTCATTTCACGTTTTCCTTCCTTAAATAGTATATAAGTATTTATTTTTCGTCATGATATGAACCAGACCATCTTCCACTTGAAAATGTAATGTTCTTCCATATCTGTCACCAACATCTTCTCCGGCAAGCGGCAGTTTGAGTTCTTCCAGCATGTGATAAGCACTTTTGGTATTGGCGCGGCCAATGTCTGCTACAACTTCATCAGGAAACTGAAACAGTGTTGCACCACCTACCAGTTTCACTACCAGATGTTCATGCTGGCAGCCTTCCTTCAGCATCAGCTCATAAAGTTGTTTAAAAGCGGTATCAATATACTTTAAATCATTGTCATTTTGTTGCCTGGCTTTTGGCAGAAGGCTTTGTATAAAGCCAGCAATATGCTTCATCGTATCATAGATACAGATACCCATTCCACTTCCCAGTGCATAGGATGTGATCACTTCATCATCTTTCGCAATGATCAGTTCTGCCGGATGTGCAATTATCTCTTTCATTCCCTCACCTCCAAATACGTAAGTACCTGTAAGATGCTTTTTCTAGAAAGCATAAGAATTAAATCGTATGTATGTGATATTTTTAAACTGTGTATTAAATAAATGGCCTCATCATCCAGCATCAGCATATTGGATAATGCTTCGTTGATTATAGATTCTTTCATATCCCTTGAAATAGCCGGCTGTCGAATCTTCAAATGCAGATTGGAATAGGATGCTACCGCCGAAAGATATGACGATATCAAAATACTACTTATTTCCATTAATACTTCCAATACTTCATCATTTTCTGATTGTTCATCGATTCCATGAATAGAAGCGATATCCTCACGAATATTTTTTTCATCCATCAAAAACAACGCAAAGCCATTTAATTCTTTTTCAAGTGGAAAAAGGATACCAATCGTCTGTTCGTATGCATCTTTCCACTGGATAAATGTCTGTTCATCAATGATATTGACCTGAGAAGTTGTGGTTAAAATCTGTCTGCCCAGTAATGAGGACAGGGAGGTTGCGGCAGAGCCAATCCCAACATTTCCAAGTTCTCCTACAATATCCTGTATGATGTTTTCTTTATATGCTTTCATTGTTCTGTAATAGAAGCAATGGTACGGATGAGTCGTTCCTCCTGAAATGGTTTCACAATAAAATCTTTGGCTCCTTTACGTAAAGCATCCGCAATTACTTTTTCCTGTCCCATCGCTGAACACATGATGATTTTCGCATTTTCGTCCAGCTTTAATATTTCATTTAATACTGTGATTCCTGATTCATTGGGAAGTGTGATATCCAATAAGACAACATCAGGATGATGCGCCTGATATTGTGTTAATGCTTCTACACTATCCTTTGCAAATATGATATCCTCATAATCATGCTTCTTCAGCATGCCGCTAATCAGTTTTCTCATAAATAAAGCATCATCTACGACCATAATTTTCTCTTTCATTTGCGATCTCCTTATTTTTTCTTTTAAAACGACCATCCAGTCCATTCAAAAATGAACCAATCTGTTGTAATGGCAGCTCTATACAATGCGCCTGCATTGCTTTCGCAACTTTCGGCATACCATATACATCACAGCTGTCCTTATCCTGTATGATGGTAAATGCACCTTTATCCTTCATTGCCTTTAATCCTGCTGCCCCATCTTCTCCCATACCAGTCAATAAGACACCACAAGCAAGGCATCCTGCTTCTTTTGCGACAGATTCAAATAATACATCAATAGATGGACATACACAATTTATCTTCTGACTATTGGTATAATGTAAATGAAATCCATCTTTTTGCCGTTGTATCGTAAGGTGGCGTTTTTCTTTTGCGATATATACAACACCATTTTTTACCAGCTCATTTTCTCTGGCACCTACCACATGCGACGAACATTGTTTATTTAAATAGTCCGCAAATCCCTGTAAATTTTCATCATTCATATGCTGTACAATGATTACCCCATAACTTTGTGTCCGAAATACTTTTAATATTGTTTCAATTGCTCTTGGTCCTCCGGTAGAAGCACCAATCACAATGATATGGGTACTATGTAAATCTTCTAATACGTTTTGTTTTGCCGGCATGCTTAGAAACTTGATTTTCACAATCAAAGAACGGATAAAGGATACAGTTTCATGTTCTGGCTTATAGATAACCTGTAAATCCTGTAGTTCATGTGCATATACCGTTTTATTGACTTGTCTAATCAGCACCAGCACAGGCAGCTCTGCATTTTTTATTTTATTTATTTCGATGATATCCCATGATGTTAATATTTCCCCATCATATATAACACATAAGCTGGAATATAATTTTTGATAACGATTTAAACTAGATAATACTGTGATTCTATGTACCATAATGCCCTTTTCCTGCGATAAAATATCAAATAAAAGATTTTCTTTTCCATGATTTTTTTGATAAAGCAGAACATGAATATCATTCACCATGTACGCTCTCCTTTACCTGATAAATAGAAGCTCCATGGTACTTAAATAATACATGATTCTGTAGGATCATTTCTGCCATTCCCAAAATCAAAAATCCTTTTGGCTGCAGGCTGTTATAAAAGCGTTGATAAATCTTGTTTCGTGAACGTTCATCAAAATAAATCAATACATTTCTGCACATGATCAGATGAAACTTTCGTTTATCATAAGGCTCCATAATATTATGATATTCAAATGTTACCTGCTTTCTGATACATTCTTTTAACTGAATCGTTCCATCGCTTAATGAGCGACAAAACCTTTTTCTCCATAACTCTGGTAGATTCGCAATAGCTTCTTTAGGATAAATCCCTGTCTTTGCCTGTTCTAAAGCAACGGTGTTGATATCTGTCGCATAGATATTGATAGGGGGAAGTACCATTCCACTCAAACGTAATTCTTCTAAAATCATCGCCAGGGTATAGCATTCCTGTCCATAAGAGCATCCTGCGATCCAAACAGAAAATGGCTTACTCACACAGAGTTTGGGTAATATTTCTTTTTTGATAAATTCAAAATGCTGAGGTTCTCGCATAAAGAAAGAATAATTGGTTGTTAACTTGTTTAACATTTCTTCTTTCATCTTTCCACTTTTATCTGTACGTAATAATGAAAAATACTCCTGAAAACTATTGACCTGATACTTTTGCAGAATATTCATAAGACGATACTCAATCAACACGCGTTTTTTACGCATATTCAATCCATAAGACTGATACAATAATTCACATAAATATTGAAACTCATCATCCCTGATTTTAACCAACACCATCACCTCCCCATGCTTTAATGTCTAAACGATAAATCCTATGTCCCTTTATATTACATGAAAACTCAAATACCTCATCAGGCTGATGTACCCATGTATGATCACTAACAGCAATTTCTCTTTCAATACGATGTGCACCAATACCGATTTCATCATTACCCAATGATAAAATCATAAAATATTTTAATGCTTCTCTGCTTTCCCCAAAAAATGGTAGGGATTCATCCAAAATCAATACTGCTTTGTTGTTTCGTTGAAGTACGCCTTTTACATGAGGAATCGCAATAGGTAGTGGTGTAATCTCACATGCCGGTATGACTTCTACGATTTGTTCTCCTGGAACTGCAATAATTTTTTCTCCCAGATGACATGCGATATACAAATGTTCACTCATGATACATCTTCTCCTTCAAAGTTTCCCCATAAATCAAGCTGATTGATTTCATTTGGGCGAGCATAATAAAATCCCTGTGCAATTTCACAACCGATGGTTTTTAGGAAAGCTACATGTTGTCTTGTTTCAATTCCTTCTGAAACAATTGTCATATCCAGCTGCTTTGCCATACGGATAATATTGGTTAGAATAATTTTTTCTCGTTTATTCATCTGTGTCTGAAAGAAGGTATGATCCAGCTTTAATACATCCATTGGCAAATCCTTTAATAAGCTTAAAGAAGAAAAACCAGTACCAAAATCATCGATAGATAACAAGAAGCCTTCTGCTTTCAACTCTTTAGAACGCTCTATCGCAATGCTTTCATTCTCAAGGAAAGCACTTTCTGTAATTTCTAATTCGATCAGACTGCGATTGATCTGATAGGTATCGCATATTTCTACAATCTGTTTAACGATATCATTGTTTTTTAAATCTACTCTGGAAATATTGACAGATACCGGCAATGGTTTTTTCCCTTGTTTGATCCATGTATTGATCTGTATACAAACCTGTTCTAATACATACATATCTAAATCAATAATGAAATGGTTCTTTTCAAACAATGGAATAAATTCAGAAGGATAGATCATATTGCCATCCTGCCTTCTCCAACGGACCAATGCCTCAACTCCCACACATTGATTTGTATAGATATTGACTTTAGGCTGATAAAATACAATGAATTCATGATTTTTCAAAGACTGACGCATAATGGAAGATAAGCGGTGTTCTCTGATAAATTTTTCTTCCAGTTTTCCATTATAAAATGCAATACAGCTTTCATGAGAATCTTTAATTGATTTTCTTGCGGTATTGGCATAATCAATCATCTGTGCAATATCCATGGTGATATCGTTGATTAGATAAATACCCAGCATACAGCTGATATTCGTAATAAGATCATAGCGTATATTATAACGTTCGATTTTTTTGATTAATAAATTTAAGCGTTGTTTCAATTTCTCTATATCTTCATAATTTAACAATAAAATAAAGATATCCGCATCAATTCTTGCGAAGCATTCCTCATCTTCCATATACAGATTCAAGATTTCCACAATTGCGACCAGAATTCTATCGCCATAAGCATATCCATATTCCGAATTGATATATTTAAAGTTTTTGATATCCATGGTGATCAATGCATATTTTTTCTGATTTCCCACGCTCATGTTTTCTACAGCTTTTTGATAGAACTTCTTCAAATTCCATGCTTTTGTTAAGGTATCCTGACTGGATTTTTGATGATGCTGACGCAGCATACGCATCTGTAGAATCGCAGTATTTATGATTTTAATCAATAGAAAGAAAGTCGCAATTTCCTGACTTGTCCATATCCGTTCCTTTTCACAGTCAATCATGCAGATATAACCAATGAATGCTCTGTTTTCCTGCAGTTTTCCCTGCATCAATGATCTTGCGCCACGTATCTTCTCCCGTAGTGCAACAAAGGAATCATAATGAAACATATCCGATAACTGATTACATGCTAATATGTCTTCATACATAAAACAATTTTGATAATTGTCCCCGACAAACAGCGGCAACGTATTTAAATTTTCATTTTCCACCAGCATACTTTCCGGACGACATTCATATAACACTTTATATGCATCATCTTCCCGTTCTATTTCATAGATATACTGTGTATGGAAATAGGCACATATTTTTCTCAAAATAAGTGGAATCGTTTCAATCATATCTTTTCCATCATACATCTCATACATGATTTCTGCCGCAAATTCCATGTCTGCCAGTTTGGTATTGATTTTCGATGTCGCAAATGGCTTTGGGAAATTCAATGGGTATGGTTGATCCGTGTCCATACAGAATAATACATGGGTATGTAATGCTTCTTCATAACATGTACTAGCTTTATGCAGCAATTCCATAAATCCCGTTTCCTTTTGCACATGATAAACTCCTACATGCATATGTTTTTGCATATGTTCGGCATGTTCACAATTCAGTTGATGATATTGCTTGATCAGCTGTTTTAATTTACGCTCCATATCTTCTTCATTAAGATATCCTACTGCATAAACAAAAAACGCAGCTGGCCCTACTCTTACAAATAAATCTGTTTTGTCGAAAATCTTCGTTAAAGAATAAGCAGCCTCTGCGACCATCATACTGTTGTCAAGTTCTTCCTCACTCATGAATTGTTTATAATCAATTTCTATCAATAATGCCGTATCCACGCCATCTCCTGCACCATTTTTCAGATAGCGATCCATTTGTGTATCCGCTGCACACGGCAAATAGAATTTTGTTAAGGCATCCATTCGTTTTTGTTTATTTTCCATATACAGCCTCCCTATCTATGATTTGATGCTGATGAAGCAGTTCATCAAGATCTAATTGATATCCGATTTTTTGTGTATCCAATGGATAACAGGTTTCTATATAAGAAAAAGGTGGACGCTGCATGTAAAAAGGTAATGTACATGGTTCGTCCAACAATATAACATTTAACACTTTTGCGACAAACAAGATATAGTCCCAATCATCACATTGAATTAATATTGCATAATTCACCATTTCTTTATCCTGTTTCAATAATTCATACAAAAAATAACCAGAATATTCTACTCCCTCAAGTAGATACTGATTTTCATTTTTTCCCTTTACCTGCTCCATGGCATAAACTTTTTTTACCATTTGAATTGGTAGTAATACGATTACATTTCCACATGTAACTGCTAATGCCTGCCTATCCTGTTCTCCATTTTTCATACGCTCACCAATCTTACCCAATTGTCATATATATGTTTAACTATCTTATACATGATTTTCAGAATAATAGGGATTTTTTTTCAAATAATTCCGTTATTCTGTAAAAAAAGCATACAAAAAAAGACTGAGCATAATTTCTGTTCAGTCTTATGGATACTAATGTTTATAAATATTGTAGAATGCAGATTTTCCTGGGAATACAGCTACATCACCTAGTTCTTCTTCAATACGGATCAATTGATTGTATTTCGCAATACGATCTGTTCTTGACATAGAACCTGTTTTGATTTGCCCTGCATTGAATGCTACTGCGATATCCGCAATGGTTGTATCTTCTGTTTCACCGCTTCGATGTGAAACAACGGCTGTATATCCATGTTTTTTCGCAAGCTCCATTGCATCAAAAGTTTCTGTCAATGTGCCAATCTGATTAACCTTGATCAAGATAGAATTAGCAATATCTTTATCAATACCTTCCTGTAAAATAGCAGGATTGGTCACAAATAAATCATCACCAACTAATTGAATCTTTTTACCTAGATGTTCACTTAGTTTTCTCCAGCCATCCCAATCACGTTCTCCTAAACCATCTTCAATAGAGATGATTGGATATTTTTCCACAAGTTCATCATACCATGCAATCATTTCATCTGTTGTCTTAGAACCCTGTCCTGACTTATTTAAATCATACATTTTGGTTTCGGTATTATAAAATTCACTTGCTGCCACATCCATCGCAATACAGATTTGTTCACCAGGTACATATCCAGCTGCCTGAATTGCCTCCATGATACATTTTAATGGTGCTTCATTATCTTCCAGATTTGGAGCGAATCCACCTTCATCTCCAACCGCTGTGACCTGACCTTTATTCTTTAATACTTTCTTTAACGCATGGAATGTTTCTGCACCCATACGAATAGCTTCTTTCACGCTGCATGCCCCAACTGGCATAATCATAAACTCCTGGAAATCTACAGAAGAATCTGCATGACTTCCACCATTTAATACATTCATCATTGGTACCGGAAGCGTTTTTGCGTTGATACCGCCTAAGTAGCGATATAATGGAAGATCATAATATTCTGCAGCAGCATGCGCAACTGCCAAAGAAATACCAAGGATGGCATTAGCACCATATTTTGATTTATCCTTTGTACCATCTGCGTCAATCAATGCCTGATCAATTGCTGCCTGATCTCTTACATCTAAACCAATCACCACATCTGCCAAAATATCATTCACATTTTCTACAGCTTTTAAAACACCTTTTCCTAAAAATCTTGATTTATCTCCATCGCGTAATTCTAAGGCTTCACGCTCTCCTGTGCTGGCACCACTTGGTACCATCGCTCTGCCCATAAAACCACTTGCTGTTGTTACTTCTACTTCAATTGTAGGATTTCCTCGAGAATCGAGAATCTCTCTAGCGTGTACATTTGTAATTGTTGACATATATGTATCCTCCTTTATCTAATCACAGTATAACACAGCATTTTTCATTGCGAAAGAAGTTTGCTCAATCTAACACACTTTCACACATTTAACGTGATGTTCGTTTTTTCTTCTTTCTGGGTGTAATGAGAAGTAATCCAATCAAAATTAATACGATTGGCCAGTACATCATCGCAAGCTGTGTCATATCCTGAAGAATGATCTGTACATCCAGATCTGGTTGAAGCAATAAAATAGCTCCTGTTAATGCAAGGATCAAACCGATCCTTTGTTTCATGTTCATCACTCCCTATGATGCAGTATATAAAGGATTTTATGCAAAAGATGTCAAAAAAAAGAAGAATCTATTTAGATTCTTCCAATAAATCGATTTTTTCCAGATCAGCATAACTTAAATCTGTTGGTGTTTCTCTACCAAACAGAATTGTTAAGACTGTTGCTGTCTGATTTTCATCATCCAATGCTTCAACTGTACCTTCTACATTCGCAAAAGCACCATTCAATACGCGAACACGATCTCCAACTTCAAAATCAACCTGAACCTTGCGTTCACTCATACCTAAACGGCGTAAAATAGATTCCATTTCTTCTTCCGCAACTGGGAATGGTTTTGCTCCACCACCACTTGAACCGATAAATCCTGTTACACCTGGTGTATTACGTACAATGTACCATGCTTCATCTGTCATGATCATTTCCACAAACAAATAACCGCTGAAAAGATTATTTGTCTTTTCAACTTCTTTACCATTTTTGTATTCGATTTCTTTTTCTTCTGCTACAACGATACGGAACAGATAATCCTGTAATCCCATCGTTTCTACACGTCGCTGTAGATTTTCCTTTACACGATTTTCGTGTCCAGCATACGTATTAACTACATACCATTCTTTTTTAATTTCCTGTGCCATAAAATCCTCCTCGCATTACATTCCGATTAATGAAAGGAAACCTGAAGATACAAGCTGACATAAGAAAAAGAAAAGTGCCAGAATTGCTGTGAATACAATTACTGTCATACTGTCTTTTGCCAAATCCTTCATCTTTGGCCAGCGGATTCTTTTTGCTTCTGTCATGATACCATTGATACTAAACCATTTCATTCAGATCACTCCTTATTTCGTTTCTTTGTGAATCGTGTGTTTTCCACATTTTGGACAGAACTTCTTTAATTCGATACGTTCTGTATGGGTCTTTTTATTTTTTGTTGTTGTATAATTCCTTGATAAGCATTCGGTGCATGTCAATATTACTTTATCACTCATAAAAACACCTCGTTTTCGTGCTTATTAACTTTATCATAAAGTGGGACGATAGTCAATCAACGTATCGTCTTTTCTTTCGCTTTCGTATCTTGCATAAGGTATTATCCACCTTTTTCTTAGGGATATTCAATTTTTCCGCAATCTGATCATAAGAATAACCAAGCGTTCTTAAGCTCAGGATATCAACTTCTAATGGATTCAATCGTTTTTGTGTATATAACACATTTTCTTTGATATGTTCTTCCTGTTCATCTTCTTCAGCAGGTATTTCATCCACAATCATATCCATCAATCGATAATTTGTTTCACCCTCCTGAATATGCATATCTAAACTGACCATATACTTATCCTGTCTTCGACTATAGGTGTTCATTGAACGAATCATATCCACGGTTGTATGTTTTAAAACCTTGAAATAATAATTATGGAAACTTGATTGATCAGCTTTGTAGTCGTCAATTGATTCATGAAGCTTCAATAAGGCGATTTGATAAAAATCTTCCTGATCTTGATATCTTGGGTACGTACGTAAAATATGACGCAGCCATCTTCTTATTTCAACTTGATATTTATTAACCAGAAATGCAAATGCTTTTTCATTTCTCTGGCGTATCATGTAAATCAGTTCGTTGTCATTGAGTTCCTCTATCTGCATCTATTTACCTCACTTTACTTTATAACGGATGACGTTTACTGTGGATTTCATACAGCAGTATTCCACAAGCAACACTGGCATTTAAACTTGTGACGCTGCCTTCCATTGGAAGACGTACACAATAATCACAATTCTTCGCAACTAATGGACTAATGCCAAAGCCTTCTGAGCCAATGATTAAAACAAGTGGTACATCATATTGTCCTTCACGATAATCTCTGGAATTTTCAAGGTCTGCCCCTACGATCCAGAAGCCCTGCTTTTTCAAATACTTGATTGTCTGTGTCAGATTGGTTACCATGCTGACTTTTACTGTGTCAATAGCCCCTGTACTTACTTTCGCAACCGTTGGTGTTAATTTTACATTGCGATGTTTTCCAATAATTACACCATCCACCCCGACACAATCACAGGTTCTTAAGATTGCGCCTAAATTATGTGGATCTTCCAGGCCATCCAATAATACCAATAAAGGCATCTTCCCTTTTGGTACACTTTCTAATATTTCTTCTAATTCATATGTTTTATAGTCGTCAATTTTAGCCGCAATTCCCTGATGATTGCCACTCAGCATGGTATCCATCTTTTTCTTACCCATTGTTTTTAATGGAATCTTTTTTTGTTTGATAGCATCCACTAATTCTGTATCGCGAATGCCTTCTGCCATGATGATTTCATATATTTTTTTATCATCCTGTAACAGTTGTTTGACAACATTTTTTCCATATACATATTGTGTCATAGTCCTATTCTCCAATTTCTTTTATCGCCTGCCAAAGCTCGTTTAGACGTGTTTCTTGTTTCGTAAGATACAAATAGCCAAAAAGTGCTTCCAGTCCTGTGGATAAGCGGTAGGTCTGTACACTGGCGTTTTTCGCATGAGAGGAAATATTCGTATTTCTGCCACGCAGTATGATATTCCATTCCTCTTCTGTGAAGAAGTTTTTCTCTTTTAATTTCATCAAAAAATCAGCCTGCGCCTTTGCGCTTACCCATGCGACACTTTTTTTCTGTAAGACATTTGGCTTTTGATAGCCCAGTTCTAATAACATTTCTCTTACATACAGCGACATCACGGCATCGCCGATATAGGCAAGTGATGTTCCATTGTATTCTTTAATATCCATTAAAGGATTCCTCGCTCCATCAATTCTTTACGATAGCCATCTGCTGTATCAAAATCTTTTTCTTTGACTGCTGCTTTCCATTTTTGATGAAGTTCTTTATCTTCCTGCGTTAATGTTAATCTTGGAATATCGATTCCTAATACATCCATCATCTTTTCGATTGCACGTGTTTGTAAAGCAAGTTTTTCAAAATCAACATCACGTTGACGAATTGTCTGATTTAATACCTTCACCGCTTCAAATACTGCCGCAAATGCATTTGGCGTATTTAAATCATCCTGCATGGCATCCATAAAAGGTGCATAAAGTGCTTCATCATATGCTTCATCTACTTCTTTATCCGAAAGGCCCAGTTTCACATATGCCTGTTTCAAGGAAGTTTGTACCTTGTTTAATTCTTTCTTAGCAGCTTCAATTGCTTCTTCATTAATATTTAATGGACTGCGATAATGTGTTCCCAGCATTAACCAGCGAAGTACATTGCCTCCAATCTTCGCAATCATATCCTTCGCCCAGATGACATTACCTAACGATTTACTCATCTTTTCACCATCAATATTTACCATACCATTGTGTACCCAGTAATTTGCGATTGGTGTTTCATATGCTGCACGGCTTTGTGCAATTTCATTTTCATGATGAGGGAATTTTAAATCCATACCACCACCATGAATATCGATTAGATTTCCATCAAATTCCTGATTGATCATCACAACGCATTCTGTATGCCATCCAGGACGCCCTACAGACCATGGTGAATCCCATTTAATTCCTTCCTCTGTACGTTTCCACAGAGTAAAATCCAATGGATTTTCTTTTTTGCTGTTTTCATCAATACGGGCACCTACCATTAAATCATCGATTTGCTGGTGGGACAGGTTTCCATAAGATGGTACACTGTTTACACGGAAATAAACATCGCCATCTACTTCATAGGCATTGCCTTTTTCAACAAGCAGCTTGATAAAAGCAATAATCGCATCCATTGTATCAGTAACTTTAGGTGCTGCATCTGGCATCATTGCATGCAATGATAATCGGTCTTGATTATATGCTTTAATAAATTTATCTGTAATTTCTTTTTCTGTAACGCCACATTCTTTAGCGACCTTGATGATTTTATCATCCACATCTGTATAGTTTGATACCATCTTTACATCATAGCCTAAAGCCTGAAAAGTACGTTTTAATGTATCAAATACCACAATTGGTCTTGCATTTCCAATATGTGGATAGTTATATACGGTAGGTCCACATACGTACATATTGACCTTGCCTTCCTGCATTGGTTTAAAATCTTCAATTTTTTGATCCATACTGTTAAATAGTTTCATATCCATATCCTCCTTGTGAAATAAAAAAAGCTCTTTAATGTAAAGACGCATAACGCGCGGTTCCACTTTACTTGAAAGAAGCTTTCCACTTTTACACGTTAACGCCGTATTACGTATTCTTCTACTTTATCGAAAAATCCCTGAAAGGTGCATTCAACAAGTCGTTTTTCGCTTTCACCATCATCGAAAATCGCTGTTTAGTAACTGTCTACTTCTCCTTTGTCATCAGTTTGACTTTTTTATACTATACCAAAATATGCCATTATTTTCAATTGTTTCTACTTGTTTTCTTCTTTCTTTTCTTCCAGCTCTTTACTGATTGCCGCAAACTGCGCTAAAAAATCTTCATCTAAGCCATTCTTTTTTAAACCATCCACATAGACTGCATCTAAATCATCCAATACATCCAATCCATTATTGCCTTCTTCATTTGTATTTAATTTTGTTTTTAATGCCATGATTTTCACCTCGATATATCTGTTGATAGTTTACACCAGAAATGATGATTTGAAAACCCCTTTGCACAAAAAAACCAGGCATTTCTGCCTGGTAAACACTTACTTTATTTCTAGAATTAAGCCAATTCTGAGAAGTATTTAATTGTTCTAACCATCTGGCTAGTGTAAGAGTTTTCGTTGTCATACCAAGATACAACCTGTACCTGAGTATTTCCGTCTTCCATTTCGATAGCCATAGTCTGAGTAGCATCGAATAAAGAACCGAAACGCATACCAACGATGTCACTTGAAACGATTTCATCAGTGTTGTAACCGAATGATTCGTTAGCAGCAGCTTTCATAGCAGCGTTGATTTCGTCAACTGTAACTTTTCCTTTAACTACAGCAACTAAGATAGTTGTTGATCCTGTAGGAGTTGGAACACGCTGAGCAGAACCGATTAATTTACCGTTCAATTCAGGGATAACCAAACCGATAGCTTTAGCAGCACCAGTAGAGTTAGGAACGATGTTTACTGCAGCTGCACGTGAACGACGTAAGTCACCTTTTCTCTGAGGTCCGTCTAATGTCATCTGATCACCAGTGTAAGCGTGAACTGTAGTCATGATACCACTCTGGATAGGAGCCAAATCATTTAATGCTTTAGCCATAGGTGCCAAGCAGTTTGTAGTACATGAAGCAGCAGAAATAACTGTATCTTCAGCAGTTAAGATATCGTGGTTAGTGTTAAATACAACTGTTGGTAAATCATTTCCAGCAGGTGCAGAAATAACAACTTTACGAGCTCCAGCTTCGATGTGTGCGCTAGCTTTTGCTTTTGATGTATAGAATCCTGTACATTCTAATACTACGTCAACACCTAATTCTCCCCAAGGTAAGTTTTTAGCATCAGCTTCAGCGTAGATAGTGATTTCTTTTCCATCAACTGTGATTGAGTTTTCACCAGCAACTACTGTGTCAGCCTTTTCGTATCTTCCCTGTGAAGAATCGTATTTTAATAAGTGAGCCAACATTTTAGGAGAAGTTAAGTCGTTGATTGCAACTACTTCATATCCCTCAGCTCCGAACATTTGTCTGAATGCAAGACGTCCGATACGTCCAAATCCATTAATAGCAACTTTTACTGTCATCTTCAAAGTCCTCCTTTTTAACCACCCTTATTATACGTACTTCCTACCTAAATGTCAATTGAGAATTATTTCACGATACGCTTTTTTTTACAAATTTTCTGTATTTTACAAGCACTTCTTTTCAAACATGAAAACATCATTCATAAATTTAGCTTTTATGTTCATATTTTCTACCATTTTCCATATATTTTATAATTTCTGTGAAAGCGTTATCAATCCTTTATCTGTATTTCCCGGGTAATCTTACTTTCTAATATCCTTTATCTTTCAGTTCTTTTACAATATCCACATAGGTTTCACATACCTGAAATCCTTTATAATCTTCTCTGGTCAGATCAATGATATCCCCATGTGATATTCCACGATAATGTTCATTCTCAAAAGTTTTACGAAAGTTTCCCCATTTGGCACTTTCCTCACTAACCAGACCATCACTTTTTCCATCCACAAGTTTGATAAACAGATATGGAATCGTTAATAGTATATGAGAAAAGGCACCATGCATGAAACTCATATAGCTTTGATAATAGACATTTGGATCATCTTTGATATCTGTGTTGAATTGCTTTGCCCATGTTGTGGAAAACTGATGTGTGACTGTATAGAAATCAGGATATTCATCACCAATGCGATGAAAGAAACCATCAAAGATCGATGATAAACGCCGATAGATACCATCAGGTACAATTTTAATCAAAACATCCACAAAACGACATCCTCTGTGTGGAGTAGAAATCGTTGTCAATGATGCCACATGTTCTCCCATGCCACAGGCATGAATCACATAACGTGCATCTAGTCCACCTTTGGAATGTGCGATGATATTTACTTTATCACAATGCTGTTGTTCACAGATTTCAAGAATACGATGCTGAATCTGTTTCCCATTATGCTCGACAGTCGCAAATGCTTCCTGATTTCCATAATAAATAATGGCTCCATTTTCACTTAATACTTTAGGAATCCTTCCCCAGTAGTTTACATATTTAAAATCACGAAAGCCTACACCATGCAGCATCAATATTGGATATCGGGTTGCGCATATTTGTTTATTTGCGCGTAATGCCCGAATATCGACCATATATAGCTCATGATCCCATTCTTCTTTTGCTTTATAGCGAAGATAGCATAATACCGGAATATGAACGATAGGAATGAATAATACAAGACAGATCAATCCTCGTTTGATGATTCTTAACCGTTTGCTGAAAATAAAAATCAACCCTGCCCCACACAGAATATATAGATATAAGAAACAAAGCATCCAGATGATATCCGCAATATACCATGCTATATTCATAGGAACCTTCCAAATGATAATGATGGACAACAGATAGCCCCATAATCCATATGCGATCATTTTGCGGCCTTTCATTAATATTTGTATACGTTTATGTTTTTTCTTTATGACAGATAATATCCCCCATACGATATTGATTAGCAACAATATCAACATACCTGCAATCTGCCAAAATGTGCATTGTGCGATGATCCATGGCAAATGCGCACAAATGAGTAAAAGTGTCATTTGAAATAAAAGTTTGATATAACGCATACGCTTTCCTCCTGTCGTATTTACATGATACTCTTTTTTTTATGCTTTGTCTAAGATGTATTAAATGAATGCCTTTGTGCATACTCTTATATATCGGGAGGGACTACGCTATGGTGATTGTACCAACTATTATTGAACGAAATGCAAACAGTGAACGTGTTTATGATTTATATTCCTGCTTATTAAAAGAACGTATTATCATATTGACCGGTGAAATTGATGATGCAATGGCATCTAGTATAACTGCCCAGCTGCTATATCTGAATTCTTTAGGCAATGCGCCTATTCAAATGTATATCAATTCTCCTGGAGGCAGTGTTACCGCTGGTCTTGCGATTTTTGATATTATGAATTTCATCAATTGTGATGTTTCCACCATCTGTATGGGCATCTGTGCAAGTATGGCTGCAATTTTATTATGTGCTGGCACAAAAGGTAAACGCTGTGCTCTTGAAAACAGTGAAATTATGATTCATCAACCCCTTGGTGGAATGCAGGGGCAGGCTAGTGATATGGAAATTGCAGCTGAACATATGCAGTATATTAAACAAAAACTATATCATATTTTAGAAACGCAAACAGGCCAAAAACCTGAAACCATACGTAACGATTGTGATCGTGATACGTATATGAATGCGCAGAAAGCAAAAGACTATGGCATGATTGACACCATCATTCATCCATAGTCTTTTCTTCTATTAATCGTTTTGTGATTTCTTCTTCATTCACTGGTTTTCCAAACAGATATCCCTGATAATAATCAAGTTCAAGATCAGAAACAAAGTCGAGTTCTTCTACTGTTTCAATACCTTCTAAACAAACCTGAATATCAACACAATGACATATTGCGATAATAAACTGAATAAACAAGACATCAAATTCACTTTTCTGGATATCTTTCACAAAGGCCTGATCGATTTTCACAACATCACTGACTCCTTTTTTCAGGTTTTCCAATGTAGAGTAACCTGTCCCAAAATCATCCATCGCAAGTCTTACGCCTTGACTTCTTAAATCATCAAACATATCCTGAATGATCTGCATATTGCCAACTGTGTTACTTTCCGTTAATTCTAAAATCAAATTTTTAGATGGAAATGCCAGTGCATCCATCCTTTGTTTTACTTTTTCTTGAAAATCGCCTTTTAGTATTTGTAAAGCTGACACATTTACACTGACAGAGAATTCCGGTTCTACTGCCATCCATTTTTTACAGGCATGCATTGCCTGTTCTAGCACCCATAATCCCATGGTTTCTATCATACCATTTTCTTCCATGACTGGTATGAATTCTATTGGTGGCACAAAGCCTAGATTACCGCCATTCCAACGCATTAATGCTTCTACACCCATCATTCTTCCTGAACTAGTTTCTATCAGTGGCTGATATGCGACAGAAAAACCACGATAGTTTTCCGCAATACACTCACGAAGCGAACGCAGGATATCCAAAGATCGTAATTTGTTTTCTAGAATCTGTGGTTCAAAGAAACACAGACGGTTTTTCCCTTTGTTTTTTGCCAACTGTAATGCATAATCCGCAAAGGTATATAATTCTTGAAAATCTTGCTGTTTACTTATAGATATCGCACAGCCTGCGGATATCTGTATCACACATTGAAAACGTTCCTGCAGCTGTTGGTGTAATAATTGACGTTGTAATATCTGATACATCTCCTGAATTTCATTTGCCTGCGCGTTTTCTATCAAAACACCCATTTGATCATTATCCAGTTTGTATAAACTGGCATTTCCAGGCAGACTTGACTGTATCAATTGCGAAGTTGCTTTCAACACCATATCCCCAAAGGAGCGATCATATAGTTCATTTACATTTTTAAAGTCATCAATATCAAGAACAACAACGCTCAGTGTTTCAATTGCACGATCTTTTAATTTTTGTGCGCCCGCTTTATCAAATTCTTGGCGGTTTAATAAATGAGTCAATGGATCAATCTTGTTTTGACGATCCAGCTGTGTCATGATGCCCGCAAAAATACTTGGTTCCCCATATTCATCACGCATAAGCTGTCCACGACATTTTAACCAGATATATTCGCCTTCCACTGTCTTTGCACGAAATTCCACAGAATGATAATCCATTTGATTTTCACCTATTTGCATATTAGATTTATAGAAGCGCTCCCAGTCTTTTGGATGAACGATTTTCTTCCATAAAGGCAATGGGTTTTCAATAATTTCCTGTGGCAGGCCAAACAGTTTTACCTGTGCTGGTGAGTAACGGAAAATCCCGCTTTTCATATCACAAATATATATAAAATCATCTGTACTGTTCAATAATGCATCATACAAAAGATTACTGTCAAAATGAAATTCTTCTTTATGTTCTTTCTCATGACGGAAAGGATTTTCACGCTCTGCCATTCGGGTTTTATGAATTCTTAATTTTTGTTTATACATGATATCATCTGCATTCGCAATAATATCGTCAATATCTAAAGTATCATCCCATGTAACGGTATAGATGCCATAACAATAAGACATTTCATAGTCTTTATGATATGTTTTCTTCAATTGTTGTACATGCTGCATTTCCTTATACATAAAATGCGCTATCTGTTTTTCATCCATAGCAGTACTGACGATTACAAATTCATCACCACCCAGACGAAACATAAAATCTGATCCCTGTAACTGTTCTTTTAAAACAGAAGTCAGCGTCTTTAAAAGAAAATCGCCTTCTCGATGGCCATATTGATCATTTACAATCTTTAGATTATCGACATCCAGCAATACCAGTTGTACATTTTCTTTTTCCTGTTTTGCTTTATTTAACGTCTGACGCAATAATTCCTTGCCTGCTCGACGATTAAATACCTGACATAAATCATCTAAGCTGGCCATTCTATTTAACTCTACAGAATCTGTGATATCTAAAGATTGTTGAAGATGTGCCTTGCGTCCATCAAGCCATGTTACTAAGCAATCATAGTTTTCAAAATCTTTATCTAGTTTGGTATTATGCTCTTTCCATATGATATAACCATCCCGATCTTTTGATTGCATTAATTTCTTCTTAGGACAAAACTCACATGGTGTTTCTTTATGATCCTGTAATACTTTATAACAGATTTCTCCTTCTGGATGCTCTAGCTGAAAGATAGCCTTCATCCGCTGATTCATGAATAAAATTTCATCTGTTTCTAAATCTGTTACATAAATGCCAGTTTTTAAACGATCTAGAACATCTATCATATTATCTGTTTTTCCCATATTTCCTCCACATTACCACGAACACATATTCTATTCTTATTATACCTTTTTTACGTAAAAATTGGTAACGCATTCGATTGATTTATGAAAAAAGTCACAATTACATCTCATTTTGTGTTACATATATGACAACAATTGCTTCACGAAGGCAGTTTTGGGATGATTTCTTATATTCTGTGCTGTATCAAACTGTTCCACAACACCATCCTTCATGACAATCACACGTTCTCCCAAATACAGTGCTTCTTTGATATCATGTGTCACAAAGAGCAAAGTAAATGGTTCTCTTGCGTGAATTTTCAATAATTCTTCTTGCAAGGTATGGCGGGTAATTTCATCTACAGCACCAAATGCCTCATCCATTAATACAACACCCGGGTGTGCTGCCAATGCTCTAGCAATTCCAACACGCTGTTTTTGCCCACCACTTAGTTCATCAGGATATCGGCGCAGTAATTCTTCTTTTAAATCCACGATTTTCAACAATTCAAGTATTCGTTTTTGAATGCTTTGATGATCTTCTTTCTTCAGGTGTAAAACATAAGCGATATTTTCTTCAATAGTCATATGCGGAAACAAAGCAATACTTTGAATGACATAACCAATTCCCTGACGCAAGATATTAGGATTCATTTCTTTGATATTCCTTCCATCAATATAGACAGAGCCATGATCTGGTAGAATCAGTGCATTGATCATCTTCAACAGCGTTGTTTTTCCACTTCCACTGCCGCCAATGATGCTAACACGTTCATGTGTATGAATAGATAAGGATACATCCTTCACAACCTTTTGTGTCCCATAACTTTTTTCCACATGTTCCACTTTTATTTCACTCATGATGCTTCACCTCCAGCAAGCCTTTTTTCTCCAGGAATTCTTTTGCGACTTCTTGTTCATTTCGTTTAAAAGATTCTACCTGATCATTCATTTCAGCCATTTCCTCATCACTGATCAAATGATCCATCAGCATTAAGATATCCTTTAGTTCAGGATATTTGATAAGCGCATCCTCCCTTATCACAGTCCCTGCATAATAGGATGGAAAGAAGTGGTGATCATCTTGTAATAATACAATATCAGGATCATGTAATCGTCCATCTGTGGTAAATACTATGATGCTATCTACCTGTCCTTTTAATAACGCATCATATTTTAAGCCGATATCCAGATCCATGGTTTTATCAAAATGAAGCTGATATTCTTTTGCGATGGCATCATAGCCATCATCTCGTTCATAATAATCATATTCTCCACCAAAAGAAAGCTTTGATGATACCTTCGCAAGATCTGAATATGTTTTTAAATGATATTGATCTGCTGTTTCTTTTGTGACTGCGATGCCATAAGTATTATTGAATCCATATAATCCTATCCATGCCAGTTGGTATTTTTCATGATATGCCTGCTTTAATTTCTGATATAAGACATCATCTTGTGGAATTGTCTTTTCTTTCAGCACAAAACTCCATGATGTACCTGTATATTCTGGGTATAAATCAAAATCACCTTTGACAAGTGCAGGATGAATGTTGCTGGTGCCTCCACCAACCCCTTTGGTAATTTCCACCTGTATATCACTGCGATCTTCAATCAACAATTTCAACATTTCGCCAATGATAAATTCTTCACTCATTGGTTTTGTGGCAAGCTGTAATACTGCTTTTTTCTTAGGGGTATAAAACAGGGATCCTCCCAATACCATAAAAACAACAAGTACTATGAGCATCACGCGTTTTTTCAACTGTTTACTGTGATGGCGATTCCTTAAAAATCTTTCCAAACAGCCAATGAGTATATCGATCATAAATGCTAAAATGGCAACTGCCAGACTGCCGGCAAATGTCATCGTCATATTGTTTGTTGTAATCCCTCGATAAATTGCGACTCCCAAACCACCTGCGCCTATGAATGAAGCAATACCGGCTAATGCAATCGTCATAACACTCATGTTTTTAAAACCAGAAATAATGATGGGCATCGCAAGTGGCAGTTTGATTTTGTACAATATCTGTAGATCACTACTTCCCATACCTCTGGCTGCTTCCACAACATCTTGATCCACATTCTCTAAACCCGTATAGGTTGCACGAATAATTGGCAATAATGCATAAATACTTAAAGCAATGATGGCACTTTTATTTCCTATTCCACTTACCGGAATCAAAAACCCCAGCATAGAAATAGATGGTATCGTATATAAAAAGCTGACAATTCCTAACACAATCGGTGATAAACGTTTCTTTTGATGGATAAATACACCCAAGGATACACCTAACACACTTGCAATCACAATTGCGATAAAAGATATCTGTAAATGTTCCATCACCAATGACATGATAAAATCAAAACGTGTTTTATAAAATTCTAATAAATTTCCCATAGAATCACTTCCTTCCTTTATATAAAAGACAGGATATGAAACGAAATATTCATATCCTGCTCATCTAAGCATTAACAATGACCATCTAAATACATTTGTTCCTGATCTTGATATTTCTTTGCTTCCTCCTCACTTAAGAAAATAGTATGATGTATTTGGGAAGAATCTAAAATATGCAGACCACCACAACCTCCATAGCCTTCAATACTGAATGTTTCATGCTCCTTTGTTTTTTTCAGGTCAATTACTTTTCCACTCATTGCAAAACCATTTACTAGAAAATATACCTGCATGCCTTCTTTTAACATATCTATTTCTCCTTTCCTTAATATATGTTCGCAGCTTCACGAACCAGATCTTCTAAAAGTTTCTGCATCTTTTGAATTATTGGATGATTTTCCATACCATATGGTGCAGCTAGTTTCTGACTCTTTACAAATCCTAGCCAGATGCTTCCTGCCTCATCACGCCAAACACCAATTTTTAATGGCAACTCCAACGCAATGCTTTGATCCACCTGCATTAAATGGGTACCAACAGATGGAGCACCAAATACCAGAATCGTTGTTTCTCTTAAATCCATTTGTACATCTCTTGCATTTTGTGCATGATCGAATTTCGCAAATACTGGAATATCTCGTTTCTTTAACGCTTTTTCTAATCGTTCTATCGTTTCAGATACAGAAAACTGACTTTCCATCAAATATAGATGTTGATCATCATAATTCGTAGATAATAAATCTCCAAATGCGCCTGCAATTTTTCTTGCCAGATTAGTGAAATCAATACCTTCTTTATTCGCAAGCAAGGTTACACATACCAGTTCGTTTGGATCTGTAAAACGGCTCAAAAACATTGAATAACCGGGAATACTGCCTTTGATATCCATCAATCCACGATGATTATAAAACTGCCATCCTGCAACAGCCGGTATTTCTTTTCCATTAGCCAAAGTCCATGGTCCATATACCAAACGACGATTTTGAGGTTCATGAATCAATACACCACCAGCAAGCGCAATATCCCAATAAGAAATATCCTGTGCACTTGCCCACAAATCATGATAACCTTTCATGCCGTTTGCCTTTTTCACATCGATTTTATTTCCATCCTGATCATAGCTTTCTGCTATTTCTGTTGGATCAATCATTTCACTGTGCAATTTAAACAATTGATGAACCGGATTATTTTCTGTAATGTCCTCATGATGAAATGCATCTAAATCCTCATAGAAACCAGTATGTTTTAAACCAAGATAATCAATTTGATGTTTCCAGATAAAGTCATGATAGCTTATATGAGTGACACGTTCAATGATTTCACTTAATACCAAGAAGTTTGTGGCACTTTGTTCAACATCTTCATTTGGCATAAAATGCAGTTTATCTTCTACAAGCATCATCGCTTCTTCAAAGTTTTCCTTACCTGTATACGCTTGTGCTTTTGTATAGTCACTGCAGCCACTTGCATGATGCATGGCATCTAATATGGTGATATCATTCATAAAAGCAGGCAGTTCTGGTATCCATTTTCTGATAGAATCTTGTAGATCCAATTGTTTTTCTTCATACAGCTGCATGATAGCGACTGCGGTAAATGCCTGAGATATGGCGCCAATTGGCCACATGGTATTTACACTGGCCAGACGTTTTGTTTTAATATCACTGCATCCATATCCCGCAACTCTTGGAATATAAGGTGCCTGCACAATAGACAGCGTTAATCCATCAATTTCCTCCTGCTTCATAAAATCAATAATCATCTGGTCAACACTGAAATTCAAATAACTTACATCATAATCTCCACGTTGCTTTACAACTGTATGTTCCTTTGTATTCATAAAAATACTCCTTCCCAAAGACATCCTTCGATATCTTTATCATGAATGCGAAACGCTTACTGCTTGTGTTACTTGATACATGATCTTATCTGCCATATCATCGCCTCTTAACTGTAACTTTTATTATTACATTTATATCATAACTTGTGTATCTCTGTTCGTCAATTCATATACACTCAAAAAAAATACCATACAGATGTATGATATTTCTCGTTTTATGATTAAGCTAATTTGTGTGTAAGTTCTTCTACATGTTCTTTTGCGGATTTTGCATAATAATGGGATTCATTAAAACATCCTAAACAGCTTTGAAAATATGCCTGCGCCATCTCCCAGTTTCCCATTTGTTCATATTGTTCTCCAATATAATAAGCGCATGCGCCAAGTTCAAATGAACGAAGTGTTTCAACCAATGCTTCCATTTCTTCTAAATCTTCACTGTTCTTATGAAAATTGACATCAAAAGCATACTGGCTTACTTTTTTAAAATTGACATCCGTACTATTCATGATTTTGTCCAAAATAGCCTGTGCCGCCTCTTCATTTTGCTGATATAGATATAAATGATAATATGTTTCCATTATATCTTTTTTATTTTCTTCATTTACTTCATTTTTATATACGTTAAACAAAACTGACAGAAATTCAGAAGTTTCCATTTTCAGAAAGCTTGCCCGCAATAAATATAAATCACATGTATGTGATAACAACATTTTACGATTCCATTTGTTTTCTGCCATGGAAATCACAGCATCATAGTTTTTAGCTTCTAAACATGCATTGATCATCTTCAGTTTTGACTTTCTGATCATATCAAGGGAAAAGACTCCAATTAAAATAATTCCTATAATCAAAATGGATAATGTACTCATAATTTTTACCTCAATTCTAATGTCATTATTATACTATATTTTACCGGTAAAGGACATTGCTTTTTTATAGATGTTTTTTTACTATTTATCTTGTAGCTAACAAATAGCTAACACTAATCAAGAGCATTGATTGCTTTACGTAATTGAATTAAATCTTTGTGCGTATAAATCTTTTCCGTCATGGCATAAGATGAATGCCCAATCAGCTTTTTGATACTTGTTGCATTCGCATTTGCATTAGATAAACGTGTCGCAAAAGTATGACGACAATCATGTGGTAAATGATCCATATTCAATTTCTTCATGATAGGATCAAAGTACATATAACGATAATGATGATAATTGATTTTTTCATTGGTTTTTGGATGACGGAATAAATACTCATCTTTTGAATTCCAGTGCTTCATAACATATGGCACAATCAGGTTATGTAATGGCACCATACGGTTCTTTCCTGCTTCTGTTTTACTTCCACCTGTGATTGTCATCGTCTTTAAATTAACATCTTCATTCTTTATCTCAAATAATTCTCCAACGCGAAACCCTGTATAAATCATAATCAAAATCGTATCCACAAATGGTATTTCATCATGACGGAATAACTTTTTGATTTCACCTTCAGTAAAAGGTTTATGGATATCTTCAGTTTCTTCTTTCCGATTGATCATGACGTATTTTGCGTAATTTTTCGTGATTATATCATTTTGCATCGCATATTCACATACTGACACCATCAGACTTTTTAATTTTAAATCACTCGCCACAGAAAGCTCACTTTCATCCATGATCTGTTGAAAATGCATCGTCTTTAAATCTGCGATTTTCATATGTTTAATTGCCTCACATTTGGCATATGCAGCCTTATATCCATTTACCGCATTCTGGCTTAAATTTTTATATTTCATTTTTGACCATTGATCATAGATATTTTCAAAAGTTAATGCACCCAGCTTTTGCAGTTCTTCAAAAAGAACGGGATTTCGATTATATTTCCATAAAGAAAATTCTGCGGCCTCCTGACTTTCATAAAATCCGATAATTTTACGTTTCTGTTTATATTTAGATTCACTTTGTTCAATACTTGTCGTGACACATGCGACCCATGGTCGTCTACGATTTCCTTTCAGCTTATAGACACTACCCATGCCATTTGCCTTTTTTATCGTCTTTTTCTTACTCGACATGTCTACACTCCCTCAGAATATTACTTTTCCTTCTACTATACGATACAATGTTCTACTATCTAAATCAATTATATCAGGGAGTGTAGCAAACAAGTAGCTAACATATTTTTTCAAGAATTAATCTTTAGACCCTTTCATTTACAGTATTTTCCTTGATTTATTAATTTATAAGCGAATTCTTTAAATAAGAAATAAATAGATATTTCAAATTATTTAATCTCAAGAATTAAGTAATGAAAGGAGAAAAAAATGGATGTAAATTTTATACAGGCACTATTGATTTTCGTAGTTGCATTTATCATGGGTATTGACCAGTTCAGTTTCCTTGAATCATTGTATCAACCTATCGTTTTAGGCCCAATTATTGGTGCAATCTTAGGAAATTTTGAATTAGGTATTGTTGTTGGTGGTGCTTATCAGTTAGTTCAGATTGGTAGTATGCCAATTGGTGGTGCACAGCCACCTAACGCAATCATGGGAACATTGATGACCGCAGTGTTTGCTGTATCTATGCAGTTAGAACCAACTGCTGAAGGTGTCGGTTTAGCGGTTGGTTTAGCTATCCCATTTGCAGTATTTGGACAGTATGCAGTTACTTTAACATTTACGATCATGTCAGGTTTAATGGCAAAAGCTGATAAAGCTGCAGAAGAAGCAGATGTAAAAGCTATCGCTACAATCAACTATACTGAAATGGCTATCTTAGGTGTGTTGTTTGGTGTATTGGCTGTTGCTGGTGTTTATAGTGGAAAAATCTTAGGTGAAACATTACGTGACTTATCATTCCAATTCTCTTGGGTGATGGCTGGTTTAGATGCTGCTGGTGGAGCAATGAAGTTTGTTGGTTTCGCTATCCTGATGAAAGTTATGATGTCAAGTCAGATGTGGGGTTTCCTGTTTGCTGGATTTGTAATGGCAAATGTTTGCCAGAATATCCCTGCATTAAGTGGGGCAACTTTGTTATTGAGCGCATTTGTTGGTCTTGCAATCGCATTGTATGACTACCAGGTTCATTCAAAAATCAAAGAAAGCGCTGGATCAAATGTAGGAGGTGTTTCTGATGGCATATAATATTCCTGAAAAATATCAAGATTTGACACCTGCTGCTCAACTTGATAAGAAAACTTTAAACAAAATTGTATGGATGTCTTGTTTCCTTCAAGCTTCATTCAACTATGAAAGAATGCAGGCTTGTCGTTGGTTATGGGGTATCTTACCTGGCTTACAGAAAATTCATACAAACAAAGAAGATTTAAAAGCTTCTATGGCTCACAACCTGGACTTCTTAAATACTCACCCATTCTTAGTAACATTCGTTATGGGTATCGTATTATCACTTGAACAAAACAAAGCAGATACTCAAACAATTCGTTCTGTACGTATCTCTGCAGCTGGTCCATTAGGCGGTATCGGTGATGCATTGTTCTGGTTGACATTAGTGCCAATCACTGCGGGTATTACTGCTAATATGGCATTAAATAACAAGAGTATTATTGGTGCTATCTTATTCTTGGCAATCTTTAATGCTGTACAGTTCGCAATTCGTTATTTCTTGATGCACTGGTCTTATAACTTAGGTACAAAAGCAGTTACAATGTTAACTTCTAATGCAAAAGAATTTACTCGTGCAGCCAGCATTCTTGGTATTTTCACAGTAGGTGCATTAATTGCTAACTATGGTACGACTTCATTACGTATCATGATTGTTGATCCTGCAATCAACGTGCAATCATTATTAGATGGTATTCTTCCTAAATTAATACCATTATTGATTACTGTTGGTTTGTACTTCCTAATCAAAAAAGGATGGACACCTATCAAATGTATTATCCTGATTCTGATTACTGGTATCATTGGTTGTGCATTTGGTATCTTTGCTGGTGATTCTAAAGCAATCGACGCTGATGGCCACCCTATTCCTGGTGGATATAACCCATTAGTTCAATGGTATGATTATCCTGCACCTGCAGCACCTGAAAAAACAGGACAACAGGCTTGGGATGCATTACAGAACGTTGTTGATCAGTTGGCTAAAGAAGGTACAACTGTTACTATGCCAGAATAATTAAACGATAGAAAGCACTCTCCAATCTATTAACTGCAAAAGGTCATGGATAATCATGACCTTTTCTCTTAAAACTATAATAAATTTTATAAAGTTGAGGTCGATATTATGAGTACGATTACCATATTTATTGTTGCACTAGCTGTTTTTTTCACATTATTATATCAAGTGTTAAAGCGTATTGCATTGAGCATGTTACAGAAAAGTCTTGCAAAACAAGATTATGCGACGGTTATCACAGTTGCTGATATGGGGTTAAACAGGCGTTTATTAAAAGATTATCTTTGTGACTTATATAAACTAAGAGCTTATTATCTTGATAAAAATGAAGATGAATTTGATAAACAATTAGATCATATGATTCAGCAAAAAGGATATAAGCTTGAAGATAAAAAAGATTTTCTTACCAATTATTTCCACACTTTTTTAATTAAAGAAAATAAAAAATACGCAAATAAACTTTTAAAAGGGATACAGCTTATAGGTGATTCTGATTTTAGCATATACAATGAACAGGCATATGAAGTCATCTTTGAAAAGCGTACAGATTTAATCGATACTATGGTTGATGAAATTAATTCTAAAAAATACTATGGGTTTCCCCTAGGAGTTATCGTATATACCATAGCTAGACAATATTTATATTTAAATGACATGGAACATGCATTGATATATTTTCAGAATGCATTGGTCTGTTTTCATCCAAAATCCATATATGTTCCAGTAATCAATGATTATATCAAAGAGTTACAAGCACAAGAAAAAAGCACCTAAAAAATCAAGTTATTCAAGTCATTAATTTCAGTATTTACTGCATATTGAAATTAATGACTTTTTTATTTTTACGCAATTATAGTTATCTTCGTATAAACATTTAATTTCATGTGATATTTAAATATATTTCTAATTTATTTAATAAATTAAAAATGTTGCCTGGTTATTTAAATAAGAATTAAAAAATTTCAAATTATTTAATTGTAAGAATTAAGTAATGAAAGGAGAAAAAAATGGATGTAAATATTATACAGGCTTTATTGGTCTTTGTAGTAGGATTTATCATGGGTATTGACCAGTTTAGCTTCTTAGAATCATTGTATCAGCCAATCGTTACATGTCCAATTATTGGTTTGATCCTTGGTAACTTTGAATTAGGTATCGTTGTTGGTGGTGCTTACCAGTTGATTCAGATTGGTAGTATGCCTATCGGTGGAGCTCAGCCACCTAACGCAATTCTGGGTGGAATTATGGCAACTGTATTCGCTGTATCATTAAACATGGAAGCAACAGCTGATGGTGTTGGTGCAGCAATGGGTCTTGCTATTCCATTCGCAGTATTCGGACAGTATGCAGTAACTTTGACATTTACAATCATGTCAGGTTTAATGGCTAAAGCTGATGATTATGCAGCAAATGCTGATGTAAAAGGTATCCGTAATATCAACTTTATGGAAATGGGTATCTTAGGTGTCCTGTTTGGTGCTTTGGCTGTAGCTGGTTTATATGGTGGTACTGCTTTAGGTGCAACATTAAAAGACTTCTCATTCCAGTTCTCTTGGGTAATGGCTGGTTTAGATGCTGCTGGTGGAGCAATGAAGTTTGTTGGTTTCGCTATCCTGATGAAAGTTATGATGTCAGGCGAAATGTGGGGCTTCCTGCTTGCTGGTTTCGCAATGGCAGTTATCTGCAATAACATCGCTGCAGTTTCTGGCGCAACTCTGTTATTGTGTGCATTTGTTGGTGTTGCAATCGCTCTTTACGATTACCAGATTCACACAAAGATCAAAGAAAGTGCTGGATCAAATGTAGGAGGTGTTTCTGATGGCATATAATATTCCTGAAAAATATCAAGATTTGACACCTGCTGCTCAACTTGATAATAAAACATTGAACAAAATGGTATTGATGTCTTGATTCCTTCAGGCTTCATTCAACTATGAAAGAATGCAGGCTTGTGGTTGGTTATGGGGTATCTTACCTGGTTTACAGAAAATTCATACAAACAAAGAAGATTTAAAAGCTTCTATGGCTCACAACCTAGACTTCTTAAATACTCACCCATTCTTAGTAACATTCGTTATGGGTATTGTATTATCACTTGAACAAAACAAAGCAGATACTGCAACAATTCGTTCTGTACGTATCTCTGCAGCTGGTCCATTAGGTGGTATCGGTGATGCATTGTTCTGGTTGACATTAGTACCAATTACAGCTGGTTTAACAGCTAATATCGCAATGGAAGGTAATATCTTAGGTGCTATCATGTTCCTTATTATCTTCAACGTTGTTCAGTTCGTTGTTCGTTGGTGGTTAATGCACTGGTCTTATAGCTTAGGTACAAAAGCAGTTACAATGTTGACTTCTAATGCAAAAGAATTCACACGTGCAGCTTCTATCTTAGGTATCTTCGTTGTTGGTGGTTTAATCGCTGCTTATGGTACAACTTCTTTACGTATCATTGTTGGTAACCCTGCAATTAATATTCAGGGATTGATTGATGGTATCCTTCCTAAATTAATTCCATTATTGATTACATTAGGTATTTACGCATTAATCAAAAAAGGATGGACTCCTGTTAAATGTATCCTTCTGATTTTGGTTTGTGGTATCGTTGGTTGTGCATTCGGTATCTTTGCTGGTGATTCTAAAGCAATGGATTCTGATGGAAATACTATTCCTGGTGGATATAACCCACTTGTTCAATGGTATGACTACCCAGCTCCAGCTCCAGCAGAAAAGACTGGACAGCAGGCTTGGGATGCTGTTAAGAGTGTTGTTGATCAGTTAGCTAAATCTGGTGTAACTGTAACAATGCCAGAATAGTTTAAAACAATAGAAAGGCAACTCTCCGTTCTATGTAATGCTAGTAGGCATTTAAAGGTCATGAACTTTCATGACCTTTTTCTTAAAATTTAGAAAAGTCGAGGAATAAATCTATGAACCCAATTACGATTGCTTTGTTTATTATGATTGCATTGATTGCTCTTGTTTACTTAGGAATGAAACAATTTAGTTTAAATAACATGAAAAAAGCGTTAAACCGCCAAGATTATGAAACTGCAGTTAAAATATCTGATATGAAGGTAAGCAGAAGATTACTAGGTGAATTTGTATGTGATTTGCATAAAATCAGAGCTTACTATCTAGCAAAAGATGTAGAGAATTTTGATGAACTGCTAAATAAAATGATTCATAATTATAACTATGGCGATGAAAACAAAAAAGAATTTCTAACCACATATTATCATACTTTCCTTTTGAAAAAGAATCAAAAATATGCAGATCTTTTACTGGAAGGTATTAGAGAAACAAGAGATCAAAGATATATCGTTTATAATGAACAGGCATATGAGGTTGTATTCCATAAGCGTAGTGATTTATTAGAAATCATGGATCAACAGATAGATTCCAAGAAATATTATGGATTTCCTCTTGGTGTAATTGTTTATTATATGGCAATACAATACCTTTATCTTAATGATAAAGAGCATGCACTGATATATTTTAAAAATGCATTGGTTTGTTTTCATCCAAAATCAATATATGTGCCATTTGTAAAGGATTATATTAAACAATTAGAAGATGAGATCAGCGAAGAAAAAGCACGTATTGACGAAAGTATGACAACATATTAAATAAAATAAAGAGCCAAAATCGTAAGATTCTGACTCTTTTTTCATTAAGATAGATATAGTTAGAGAGCTATGGTAACTATAATTTACCCAATTACATTCCAAGGAACTGGAACTAATGGTGTATAAGTGCCAGCCCAGATACCGAAGATAGCTCCAACAATACCAATTACTAGGAATAATAAGATACATTTACTTGGTGTCCAGCCTTTTTTCTTGATTAAGAAATAGCACATTAATGTAAACAGTAATGGAATAATACAAGGCAAGATTTTATTCAAGTAATCCTGAATATTGATGAATACATCAACCATTTCACCAGTAGCAGCATCTAGTGTCTGACCATTTGGAATAGAGATACCTAATTTAGTTCCTCCACCATAGTTAGCAATCAATGCTCCAATTACGAATACACCAAGGATAGATGCAGCACGAGAGAATTCTTTCGCATTTGCTGTCATCATAGAAACAGCTTTTGTACCTAAGTTATAAGACCAATATAATAAGCCATAACGAAGAGCCATTTCAACACCGAAGGCAATAATGAAATACAGAATTGGTCCCATAATATTGTGGTCGATTGCCATGTTAGCAGTCATACCAGCAGTAATAGGAATTAGTGTAAACCAGAATAATGCATCACCAATACCACCTAATGGAGCTGCAGTAGAAATACGTACAGAACGAATTGTCTGAATATCCATTTTCTGCTGTTCCATAGATAATACCATACCCATAACGAATGTTACCGCAAATGGGTGAGTATTTAAGAAGTCCATATTGTGTGTCATAGATGCAGCTAAGTCATCTTTATTTGTATGGATTTTCTGTAAACCTGGTAAGATAGCCCACAACCATCCAGCTGATTGCATACGTTCGTAGTTGAACGCAGCCTGCAACTGCATAGAACGCCATACCATTTTATTTAAAGTTTTATTATCAAGTCTGGCAGCAGGAGTCGTATCTTTGTAAGTTGTCATAGCACTAGATTCCATCACTCATACCTCCCATTCCGTTTCCAGCATTTTCTTTAATTGCTTTCTGAGTCAAGAAGTCGTTCAGAGCGATAGCAATACCGATAAATGCTACTAAGATCAATGCAGCATCAGCAAGAGCTGGTATATTACCAAACAGTTGAACAAGTGCGAAACCTGCTAACAGATAACCCCACATGTCGTTTGATAACATGATCTTCAATAAGATAGCGAAACCTACGAAACGCATCATACCGCCGGCTGCAGCAAGACCACCCATTAACCAGCTAGCACTCTGCTGTAAGTTAGTTAATGTTTCAGCCATAGCTGTACCACCAGTGTAAGCAACAATAGCGATTACTGCGAATAATGTACCCATACCTGCCATAGAGATATTTAATACATTTGTAATTCCTTTAGGATTTGCTTCAGCAGCAGCTTTGTCAGCTTTTACCATTAATCCAGACATAACTGTAAACATGATTGTTACAACGAATTGTCCGAAAGTAGCGAAGATCATAGCTGTACCTAATGCAGCGTTTGTATCCATGTGCGCTTTTACAGCAAACACCATAGCTACAACACTACCGATAACGGCGTTAGGTGGCTGTGCCCCACCAACTGGCATGTTACCAATCATAATCAACTCATAAGCACCACCAACGGCTAAACCTGTAGGCATATCGCCAAGAATTAGACCGATAATTGGACAAGCGATGATTGGACGGTATACGATTTCTGTCAATGAGAACTGGTCGATTGCGAACAGGAATGTTACTACGGCCAATAAGACACATTCAATAATATTAAAGTCCATATTTTTCTCCTTTCATTACTTAATTTTTTCAATTAAATAATTTGAATTTTTTTTAATTCTTATTTAAATAATTTGTCAATTGATTCAGCTGCAGTGTCTGGAACACGTTTGATTTCCAATTCTACACCTAAATCCTGTAATTCTTTGAAGCAAGCAACATCATCATCATTAACTGCTACTGATGTAGCCACCTGACGTTTACCCTCCGCCATGTGCATGTTTCCGATGTTTACTTTTTTAATTGGCACGCCGCCTTTCACTAGTCTTAATACATCCTGTGGATTTTCACAAATGATTGCGATTTTCTGTGCTGGACTAGCTTTGTCGATAATTGCACAAGTTTTTTCAATTGAGAAGAAACGTGTCTGTGCATAAGCTGGTGCAGCCATGTTCATCAATCCCTGACGGAATTCATCTTTAGATACTGCATCATTAGCAACCAACAATAAGTTAGCTCCTACAACTCCACACCACTGTGTAGCGACCTGTCCGTGAATTAAACGGTTGTCAATTCTTGTTAAAACGATATTTGGCATTTTTGCTCTCTCCCTTCTATCTTTTTTAACATGAACTTAATGCGTAAGCGATCTTTGATGAGGAAGATCTTTTACGAAAACCCTTTCATGAAGTTCATTAAAATTTTATGTCAAAACAAGTCAAAATGCTTTACACTTTTTATGTTTCGATTTGCACTTTTTAACAATTTAACATCTTTTTTTATATCAATTTAGACAAATTCAAAAAATTCTACATGCCGACCGCAAGATTTTACATATTCTTAAGGATTGTTAAGATTGCATGTATTTTTTTGTCTAAATCTATGATAATCTCATAAATGTAAACTCTTTCATCAACTTTTGAAAATTTGTAATAAAATTCTTATTTTTATGTTTCTTGCTTTTCTCTTTTCGGATGTTAAATTTTTTGATATACTTAAGGCAATGAGGTGATTTCGATGTTTAATAAAACTACCAGCTTTATTTTCAATCGTTATGGGGAAATCATAAACGATCTGTCACGCCTTCGCCAGAAAAAAATGAGTCATACGATTATCAAATTAAAAGATAAGGAATTTGATGTTTTTTATCAATATAATAAAGATGTATATATACGTGTTGAATCTGGTATCGTCATGCTTGTCGTCAGTAATGATGATACCTGTAAAGAATTTGAACGATTTGTCATCCATCGTTTTATTAAAGTTAAAGCCGGTGTGAAATTCAATTTTCTTTGTATTTCCAATAATGCAAAAGTCATGATGGAAACAGATCCAAAAACCAAACGTACAACTGTAGATACTTTTGGAAAAATCCCAATTGTATATGAACCTATTACACCCTCCTTTGATATTAAAGAAATTCTTGGATATTATTATCAGGTACGTAATGCGAATTACACCTTCCCTGGAGAAAGCCACGATTATTGGGAGCTTACATTCATCGATAATGGTGAATTAGCAACAACCGTTGATGATGAACCTTATGAATTAGGTGAAATGGATTTAATCTTATTCTCGCCAGGGCAATATCACACACAAAAAACAGGGCATAGCCAGTCTGTATCTTACCTGACAATCCTATTTGATATGGAGATGGCTGATCCTTACTTAATAACAAATCGTGTATACCATGCACATCGTGATATTCACAATGCATTAAATGAATTTATCAAAGTAAGCAATAATGATATGATGTATGACAGTGAACTAATGCTATGTTATTTAAAAGAACTGATCATTCGTGTATTACAATATGATTTCTTAAATTCATCACCAATTGCTTCTACACCAATGCAGCAACGATTTGAAAATGAATTATTAAATGAGATTATCATTTATATCAATGATACGATATACGAGCAATTAACGATAGAAGAAATATGTCATAAGTTCTCCATATCACGAAGCAGTTTACAAACATTATTTAAAAACAATTTAAATGTTGCGCCAAAACAATATATCAGCGATTTAAAATTGAAGAAAAGCAAACTGTTGATCAAAGAAAGTATGTACACCATCAGTGAAATTGCCAGTATGCTGGGATTTACTAGCATTCATTACTTTTCAAGAAAATTTAAGCAGCAATATGGCATTACGCCTACAGACTATGCCAAAACAATTTACAATTAGACATGAATTTCATGTCTTTTTTTTCATTCTTACAAGAATGATGTAACAATATGCTATATACTTTAAATATAAGGAGGTATGCTCGAGATGAAAATCTATTTTGAAGATCAGTTCATGCCAGCTATATTAGAAAGAGGATATACCTATTTTTCAGAAAATCACGTACATGATGTAATTGTGGATGATAACACATATTCAGCTACAATATTGGGTAGTGAAATTTATGAAACATCTGTTACTGTGGAAAATAACACAGTAATATCCATGGAGTGTGATTGCCCTTTTGCAAGTGAGCATGGAAATTGTAAACATATGGCTGCTTTGTGTTATACCATCGAATCTTCGATAGTTGGAATAAAATATGAGGAACAAATCAAAAAATTAATTGCATCCTTAACTGAAGAAGAAATGTGCAATATATTAATTAAATTATGTAAAAAAGAGGAGAACTATGATATGGTGAAAAATATGCAAAAGCCACATGCTATCGATGATTTGTTACTACAACAGATTGACGATCTTTTGGAACAATTACAATACCCTTTGAATTATAATCAAATGATGAAGTGCTTTAATGAAACTGAAAAAATTATAAACAAACTACACAAATTGTCAACAGCTGATCAGTTTCCTTATCTGCTGTCATTGATGGAATTAAAAAATCTGGATGAGAATGAAAATTTCTATGAATTTTATGAAGAAGTAAAAGAAATGTTTTATGATGGAATTTATGATGAAGAACCAATATATTTAGATTGGTTCTGGGAACAAATGTCGCATCCATCCACATGCGATGATGATATCTGGGATATTTTCTATGAATTATTTGATACGGATACATGTATGATTCATTTGAAAAACATGTTGTCAAATTGCGAAAATAAGGAAGATAAGAAGATTTTACAACAGGCTATAGACTCCTGTAACTGAAAAAAACCGGCAATTATGCCGGTTTTTAATTATTTTGCTTTTTTGTTAGAAAGAACTTCGCTGACTGCAAGTTTTGAAATTGTGAATTCAACACCTTTTGAAACTTCTACATTTAGATATTCTTCTCCAACTTTTGTGATTTTTCCTTTGATTCCTCCAGAGAATAGCACTTCTTTGCCTACTTTCATGCTATCTAAGCGCTCAATCATTGCTGTTCTGCTCTTCTTCATTGCTCTTGCACTATAGATGTAATAGAAAATCAAGAACAAAATAATCATTACAACAATGGTAAAGCTTGACCAGAAGATTGTGTTCCAATCAAATGTCATACGCTACACCTTAAATGCCATCTTCAGGAATATCCTGTTCAACTGGTTTAAATTCATAACGAACAACCTGGTCTTTTCCTGTATTCATAGCCATTTCTGTAAGTGCAGGTAATTCTTCGATAAATTTACGTGCCATATTTACTTCAATCATCATTGGAAGGTTAGTTCCTGCCAATACTTCAACATTACCCTTTGGATAACCAATAGTAACAGCTGTTTTAAATGGAGAACCTCCACCTAAATCAGATAATACTAAGATTCCTTCACAGTCTTTCAATTCATCAAAAGCTTTGTTTAATTCTCTTTCCAGATCTTCTACTGAATATTCTGGTAAAAAGTCTACTGCAACATATTTTTCTGGATCTCCTGCAATTAATTTTAATGAACTAGTAAGTCCTGTTGCAAAATTTCCGTGTCCTGTAACGATTAATCCGATCATATAATATCCTCGCTTTCTTATTTGATTTTTCTTACGCTTTTGTGTATGGGTGTAAAATAACACCTTTTACTACACGGTTTACTTCTCCACTTGGACATGGATTGTCTGGTGTAATACCATAAGATAATGATTTAAACAATGCCAATACCTGTGCAGCTGTAATATAATCAAATCCTAACAACATATTGTCGTGTTCTTCATTTAATTCAAATGCATATGCATAATCTACTAATTCAGCTACTTCTTTATCCATCTTGTTCATGATTGCAACAATTTTGTTACCTTTACGCTGAGCGCTCATTTCTTTGATTAAGTCAACTTCATACTGACGAGTGTATGCGTTGTCACTTACATAGATAACAGTTAATGTTTCATCATTGATGATAGATTTAGGTCCATGACGGAAGCCCATAGGTGTATCAAACATTGTAGCAACTTTACCAGCAGTTAATTCCAGCATTTTTAGCTGAGATTCCTGTGCAATACCTTTTAAAGCATTTGCACCAAGGTAAACAATACGGTTAAAGTTATAATCTTTTACGATATTTGCAAAGAATCCATAATCATTTGCTAATGATTTTTCAGCAGTTGTAATTACATCTTCTAATTCTGCTTTTACAGCATCTAAATTGTCTAAGCAGAAGCATAATAATGTAGCAAGCATCATATTTGAGAAGCTTGAAGTCATAGCAAAACTCTGGTCGTGAGTTTCAGGAGTTAAGTTAATTGCAAATGCATTATCGCGTTTTTCAGCAGCTTTACTTAATGCTCCTTCATGGTTACAAGTTACAAATAAATGATAAACGTTATTGCCACATACTTCATCAGCAACATCAACAGCACCTACGGATTCAGGAGAGTTTCCACTACGTCCAAAGCTGATCAAAAGTGTTGGTTTGTTCTGTGATAAGTAGTTTTCAGGAGTAGCAACGATATCTGTTGTACCAAAAGATTTTGTTTTGTAGTTTGTCAATTTGTTCAGGTAAGAATAAAGTGCATTTCCAACGAATTCACTTGTTCCAGCACCTGTAAGAATAATGTCGTAATCTTCATTTTTCGTTACGTTTTCGATGAATGCCTTTAATGCATCCTTATTGTCTTCGATTTGTTTGATTGTCTTTCTCCAAGTAGCTGGCTGCTGGTTAATCTCCGTTGCAGTAAAGATTCCTTTCAAACTTTCCCATTCTGTGTTGTCTTTTCCAAAAATCATGTTCATCGCTCCTTTTCTATGAAATCCTTTTCATTACGTCTTCATTATAAAACAATGGTTGTAAAAAAACAACGGATGAAATAAATCATTACTAATTTGTGCAAAATAATTATTAATTTATAGACTGGTTTTGCTAGACGAATAAAAGGTTTACATATATAATGATACCTAGAGGTGAATAAAATGGCGAGAAAAGGTAATAAATATCAAAAAGATGATAAATTAAAATTAGGTGGCATTCATATTTATGAAGATAGTCATGGACGTGCTGTGTATTATGATGTTTTCACAAAATGCGGATATGTGCTGGATGATCGTGAACAGGCTTATCGTCCCTATGCAATGCGTTTTGTAATCGGTATATTTGCGGCAGTATTAACTTATATGTTTGAGCTTCCTTTATGGATGTGTCTTGGGCTTGGTGTTGTCGCATATGGTGTCATGGAAGTAAAATTCCGTAAGTTCTTAAAAACTGTGCCACAAATGATTGATTTCAAACCAAAGAAACGTATTGGTCTTGTGGAAAGTGCCGCAGACGACACAAAAAACAGAATTTTATTGAAAGTGTTGTTATATTTTGCATTGGCAGTATTGATCATATTAAATGCTTATCAACAAAAATTCACTGGCTTTATGCTGGGATTAAATTATTTAATCTCTGTATTTGGTGTTGTATTTGGTATTATTCAGATAATGGCATTTGTTAAAAAAGGAAAAGAAGCATAAAACAATAGAGGTGACAGTTAATTTACGCTGTCACCTTTTCTATAAACAAAAAGCCTTCAAAATGAGGCTTTAATAGTATTCATGAAGCCATAATGGCTTTTTTAAGATTTCAAATGCTTCTCTTGCATTTTTTACCTGCTTATTAAAATATTTATTAAATAATTCATAATTGTTTACCCGTACCATCATAAATCCCTGCTTTTTGGGTATCGCAAGAGGAAATATCTTTTCTAAATGTTCTTTCTCGCTCACTTCAATTAAAATTTCTCTTTCAGGTTCACTGATTGCTTTCAACATTCTCATTAATGAGATACTATCCTGATAGATTGCTTCTTTAACCTGTATTTCATCTTTGATGATCTGATAGATCAAATACCCACATACGCCCTGTACAGGGTCACGATAAACAACCATGCGTTTTTCTTTTAATTCCAGCTCCTCTAATAAACGTTCATAATATGCAAGATCACGTATATAATACCCATCAAACTTCACAATAAAGCGTTTATATGCATACAACAATTGAGAAGCAGTTGCTTCTTTTTGCGTATGTAAACAGCTGACTTTATTTAATTCTTCCGATTTGATCAAAAAATGACGGTGGGCATATACTGTTTCAAAACCATATGGTGCATAAAGTTTTGGATTAAATGCTTTAATGAAGGTAAATAAATAGTTATGACTAGTTTCATCAAGTGCTGCCTCCATTAAGGTACGCATGTGTCCTCGTCGACGATAATCTGGCAGGGTGCTTACGCCAAGCAGGTATGCAATCGCAATCTTGCGAGCGCCAAATGAAATCACATGTTCATTCATTTGAATGGATGAAATTACTTTATTATCCTGTTCCTGTAGTAGACAGGTGCCCTGATCAAACAGGGTTTTGAAATAATAAGTCAGATAATTCTGGTTCTGGCTGGGATAGCTGGCTTTCCATAGCTCATAGACCTGTTTTTTATCTTCTAATGATGCTTCTTTAATCATCACTGTCATCTACACTCTCTGTAAATTCTACATCGATGATGTCATCGCTTGATGATGAAGAATGATAATATCCAGTATCATTGCGATCATCATAATAGGTTTGATCTTGTTCCATTTCATCCAGCTGTTTTTTTACTTTATGTCTTGCGTAAATACCATATATCAAAACAGCAATCACCAAAATCGCAAGCCCTGTTAATAAAATAGGGGCAATCCAGATAACTACCGCAATAATTGCGACAAATATTAATAATGAAATCAAAGTTTCCATATATCCACCAACTTTCTGTTTTTATTATACAGGAAACCTGTAAGATTGACAAACAAAGAGAGAGTATTTCACTCCCTCCAATTAAAAAATTCTTTTTCATGCACTTCCAGTGCTTTTGCAATCGTTTCTATTACCCGTAACGTGACATTTCGTTTTCCGTGTTCTATTTCCGAAATGTAATTCTGATGGAGGCCACATCTTTTGGCTAATTCCACCTGCGTAATACAACGTTTTCTTCTTAAGAGCTTTACATTCACTCCAAAGCGGGCTTCAATACGCATGGGTGTTTCTATAATGTCTTCTTGTTTCTGCTTACAGTTCTTCAACTCCTTTGGCAAAGCAGAGGAAGTGACCAGTGGTTTATGTTCCATAGTCCTCCCTTACCTTTCTTTAGTCGTATTGTAACATAAAACAGCCAAAAGAAAAACTATTTTTAATCATTTTTTTGCTTTTTTTTGTGTAAAAAAATGAACAGAAAAATACACCATACACAGGATAGTATAAAAAGGAAAATTGGTGCATTTTTCGCATGTGCCTTCTTAACAATAGGATCACTTTCAGGTGCCATAACGGTATCTGTTTTCTCTACATCTTCCATTTGTTTTTCATAAGTATATTCTGGATTTCTAATCTGGATATATGCCTCTTGCTGCTTGATGAGTTCTTCCTGCACAAGGGTATCATCCGCAAACAGATAGACTGGAAGAGGCGATGTAATTGCACTGGATGGATCTATTTCAATTGTGATTTTTTTCGCTGATGACAACAGGTCACAGGTTTTATTCCAGACAGCTTCATCTTTCATTTTGATGTTGAATAATGCAACAGGTACTTCTTCACCCTGAAGTTTTAATATGATTTCTTCGCTTTTACAAGAAACAAGCTCACCATGATAGCTGGTGGCATGAAGAAAAGGAAAAAGCGCTAGTAACAGTAGGATTTTTTTCATAAGTTTCACCCTTACTATTCTGCGCCTTTTTTCTTATTTTATACTTTACTGCGGTATTGCTCCGCCATATCTTTGATTTTTGCCAAACGATGCTTCATCCCTGACTTGGAAATAGATTCCCCATATTCCTGTTCACAGAATTCACAAAGCTCCACAAGACTTGCCTCTGGCAGTTGTTTTCTTGCATTGACTACATGCTGCAGCTTTTCTGGTAAAGAGTCAATGCCCTGATAATTTTCAATCCATTCAATATCTTCCAGCTGCTTCTTGCCAGCTGCCATACTCTTCATCTCATTGGCCAGTTCACAGTTATCTAAACGTGTTAAAGAATTCATGAAATCCCGCTGGATACGACTGTCCTCAAAGGCAAACAGTGCATCACTTGCGCCAATACAACGAAGGAAATCACCAATCTTATCACTAGCCTTTAAATATACAACTTCCTGATTTCTGCGTTTGATATATTTCGCAGGCATATCAAAGCGAAGCATAAGCTTTTGAATAAACTTCGCTAAAGATAAAGATGTTGTACTAATCTCTAAATGATAATTGCTTTTATTGGGTGAATTTACACTTCCTCCCGCAAGGAAGGCACCTGCTAAATATGCTCTGGCACAACATTCCTTTCGCACCATTTTTGCGCTAGGATGCTCTTGCAGACCATCATCTGTCAATATTTCCAAATCACGCAGGATTTCCATTGCTTTATTTTTCACACGGATCATATAAACATTGTTTTTCTTTAATTTCATCTTTTTCAAGACAGACAGTTGTGTATCTACCTGATACATCTCTTTTAACATTTTAAAGATACGTTTTGCGGTGTTTGCATTCTCTGTTTGTACATGTATCTGCATACCTTCACTTGTGAAATTCATCGTCGCACACATTTGAATCAATGCGGTCAATTCCGCTTTCTTACAACAGGCATGCAACTCATTTCCTGCTATTTCGGCTTTTACTTCCGTAGTAAATGACATAGTTATTCATCCTTATCTAACCATTCCTGAATCACATCACGAATCTTATTGGAATCATGACGGATCAGTTCATCTTCAAATGATAAAACATCTCTTTCCAATATCTTATAGGGATGATTTTCTTCTGCGATTTTCACAGGTTCACTTCCCATTTCTTTATATTTATATAAGATTTCTTCACTTGCACGATTGGTATGAGTAATGACCACATCAACCGCACCTGGAAAGCTGTGTTTTTCAATTGCTCTTACATGATCTTCCAATGAGAAACCATCTGTTTCTCCCGGCTGTGTCATGGCATTACAAAAATATATTTTTTTGGCTTTATTCATACGTACTTCTTCACTGATGCCATCCACAATCAAATTAGGCATGATTGACGTATATAAACTGCCAATCCCATATACAATCAAATCTGCTTCATGTATCGCCTGTAAAGCTTCTGTTGTCGGCTCTACCTTGGTTTCATAAAAAACATGATCAATATGGTTATTGAAAGCTGGTATATTGCTTTCTCCACGTACAATCGTACCTTCCTCCATCATCGCATATAAAGTGATGATATCCAAAGATGAAGGTATGATTTCACCTTTTACATTTAAGAATTTTGAGAAGGTGCGAATAGCTTCCATAAAACTGCCTGTCGTCTGCGTTAAAGCGGTCAATATCAGATTTCCCAGATTATGTCCGCCAACATCGCTTTCCTCTCCATCAAAACGAAAATTCATCAGACTGGTAAAAATCGTTTCCTCCTGTGCCATGGCGCACATGACATTACGTACATCTCCCATAGCCGGGATATGAAACTGACGGCGTATTCTCCCAGTACTTCCACCATCATCCGCTACTGTAACGATTGCACTCAGATTGATATCCTTGATTTGTTTCAATCCACGCATCATTACAGAAAGGCCGGTTCCTCCTCCGATTACTACAACGTTTTTCATCTAGTTATCCCACTTTCTTGTCCCTATGTGACTTATAGCAGTGAAACTGATCTTTATAATGATCATACAGCCAGTTGGTGATAGATACACTGCGGTGATGTCCACCCGTACATCCGATACCAATCGTTAAATGGTTTTTCTTTTCATTCTTATACTGTACAAACATATAATCCAGGAATGCTTTCAGTTGTCTGATAAATTCCTTCGTCTGATCAAAGCTCATCACATATTCATAGACAGGTGCGTCATCTCCTGTCTGATTTTTCAGTTCTTCTATATAATATGGATTTGGTAAGAATCTGACATCAAAAATAAGATCCGCATCTAATGGAACCCCATGTTTATATCCGAAGGATACAAAGGAAATAGAGAATACTTCATGACTGTTTAAAGAAAGTTTTTCCATCAGGACGGTTTTTAATTCCTGCTGGGATAACTTGGTGGTATCAATATGCAATACCGCACGTTCATTTAATGCATCAAACATATCACGTTCTACTTCTATCGCTTCTTCTAGCGTATTCGCTTTCTTGAATAACATCATTGGATGATGTCTTCTTGTAAATTTATAACGCAGCAGCAGCTTATCATTGCTGGCATCTAAGAATACCACACGTACATTCACATCAATATTTTCAAAATACTGAAGAAATTTAGGATAATCTAGTGCTGTTGTTGCCAATGCGATATTGGTATATCTTGGATCTGGTTTTGTATTTATGATTTCACCTAAAGAATCAATCAGCTGAACTGGAAAATTATCAATACAATGATATCCCATATCCTCCAAGATATTCATCGCAGTCGTTTTTCCGGCTCCTGACATTCCGGTTATCAATACAACATTCTGTTCGTTCATAAGGATCACCTCACCATAAGTTTACCACATGCGTGTAAGATGTGCCATATTTAATCTGATGTTATATGGATTATTGAATATCTGTGATGCTGTATTTCCCATTTTGTTTTTGTATTATAAAAATTTTTTCACACACTTCATACACCGACTGATCAATTGCTTTCTTCATTTCTTTGATCAGATATGGCGCCTGTTTGATTCTGGCAAAACGTTCCATTTCCTGCATATCTCCATGATCTCTAATCTGGATTATTTCTTTAAGATTACGCTCATCCTGCATAATACAACGTGCTATTCCATCATAATCAATGGCCTCTACATAATTTTGAAAGGATTTCGCACTGGCGATTTCCATCTGTACAAGTATCTGAAAAGTATCACCCTTGGCTGTATAAGATTCTATATGCCATGTTCGATATAAGTGTCCATATAAATAATGAATGAGCTTTTCAGCTTCTTTTGCGGTTTCTTCTCCATACATATCCTGATTAAGAAATTCGCGATAGCCATCATATAAGGAATCCAACATTGCCTGATATGTTTTAAAACAGGATTCACTCATCAACACTTGTAAGCCTTCCATGCTGCCTGCCTGTATATTTGTGAAAAAGTTTTCCACAATTTGAATTTCTGGTAGTTTCATTTGCATTTTAGAATATATCATGCCACATTACACCTTTCTTTTAAAAACTGGAATTTGCATTATCATATCATAAATTCAGGCTAAGGAACATAAAAATCGAAAAATTTGGATATCATGAGATAAATTGTAAGAATTTCGTAAAAAAATGATGTCCATATCCAAAACATGAAGAAAGCATCCGATAGGGATGCTTAAGAAATTATAGTTTTTTGATTTCGTGAAATGCGTGCTGTGCCGCAATTGCGCCATCATTTGTTGCTGTGACCACCTGACGCAGTTTCTTATCAATAACATCTCCGGCACCATAGATGCCTTTGACTTTTGTTTCACAGTTTTCATCAACAATCATATATCCTGCTTCATTTAATACTGGCAGACCTTCTAAGAAAGATGTTGCTGGATCTAATCCGATATATGGGAAGATTCCATGTGTTTTAATTTCTGTTTGTACATGTGTATCTACATTTTCCACAACTAGACCAATCACACGTTTTCCATCATCTACCACTTTTATCGGGATATGTTTCGTGACAATCGTGATTTTAGGATTCTTTTTAATCGTTTCTTGTACAATACTGTCTGCACGGAATACATCTCTTCGGATAACAATGTTAACACGTGATGCAAACTGTGTCAGATAATTTGCTTCTTCTAATGCAGAATTGCCACCACCAATGACTACAACCTCTTGATCTTTAAAAAATGCTCCATCGCATACCGCACAATAGCTGACCCCACGACCGACATTTTCTTCTTCTCCTGGAATATGCATCATACGTTCCTGGGTACCAGTAGCAACGATTACCGCTTTTGCTTCATAAATATTGCCATCATCACAAATAACTTTTTTGTATTCGCCATCTTCTACTTTTACTACATTGCCATAAAGATATTCTGCGCCAAACGCTGTAGAATGTTCAAACATATCACTTGCAAGTTTTGCACCATTCGTACTTGTGATACCCGGCCAATTGCTGATTTCATATGTTTTCACAAGTTTTCCACCAGGTGCCCCCATTTCCAGCATTGCTGTTTTTAAACCAGCTCTTGAACCATAGATAGCCGCAGACATTCCTGCCGGTCCTGCACCAATGATAATTAAATCGTAACGTCGCTCCATTCGTGATCCTCCTTTACCAGAGTTATTAACTCCTGCATATCGTTTATGATAGCACATGGATGTGTATCCTGCATTTGTTTTGCTCTTGATTTATCCAGCACAAATGCCACAGAGAAAGCACCCATTCGTTTTGCTGCTTCTATATCTGTTGGTGAATCCCCAACATAGATGACATCATCATGAGAACGTGGAATCATGGCGCAAGCCTTTAAGATCCCACTTGGATCAGGTTTTGGCTTAACCACATCTTCTCCACCTAATACAACTGTAAAATAAGAAGTAAGACCAGCACTTTCCAGTCCCATCATCACAACATCTTTTAATTTATTGCTCATTACCGCAACATCATAGCCCTGCTCCTTCAGATAATCCAATACCTGTTTCACATGTGGTACTTCTTTTATATAGTCATCATGATACTGGTGGTTAAATTCACGATAATATGCAATGATTCCATCTACCTGACTGGCATCAAAATATCGTAAAAAACTGTCTTTTAAGGTTGGTCCTAAAAAGCTTTGCAGTTCTTCTTCACTTAGGGTATAACCTGGCTTAAATTTTTCAAAAGTATGCCTAAAACTTGCGTAAATTAAATCTTTTGTATCCACTAGAGTGCCATCTAAATCAAATACCACAACAGGTTTTGCTTTTTTAAACAGCCATAAGTTATGAAACAGCTTATCCCATACACCCAGTATTCCACATAAACCGATTACGATTCCCACAATCGATACTACCTGTGCAATACGTAATGGTCCTAACATCAAAGAATCTGTACGCATGCCTTCCACAAAGAAACGCACCATACCATACCATGTTAGATAAGCCCATGCCATATCTCCACGTTTTTTACGCCCGTATTTTTTATAAACAAAGGAAATTAAGAAGAATCCAATCAGATTGCCAATGCTTTCAAATAGGAATGTAGGCTGACGATAATGTCCATCAATATACATATTGTCTTTGATAAAAGCTGGAAAATGATCATAGAAGGAATCCGCAACGATTCCACCATATGCTTCATGATTCATAAAGTTTCCCCAACGACCAATTGCCTGTGCTAGCATTACATTAGGAAATATTGCATCCGCAACACGCAGTCCATTGATACAATGTTTTTTAAAGTACCATACACCAAACAATACACCGGCAATCAAGCCTCCATGTATTGCCAATCCACCTTCCCATATATAGAATGCATGAATTGGATTTGCGGCATACTGATTACTCCATTCAAAAATTACATAATAAATTCTTGCGCCAATAATACTGATTGGCAGCATCATGATAAAGAAATTTAGAAACAGATCTTCATCATATCCCCATTTTTTTAACTGGCGAATAGATAAATGATACGCCAGGAATGCCCCTGTTAAAATAATGACAGCATACCAGGTCACACGAAGCGGTCCTATGGTTAATACTGTTTGCATATCTGGAAATAATGACATGACGTTCCTCCTGTCTATTGTGCATTTTTGTTCTTTTCAATATAATCCAATACACGTTGTTCAAATTCTTTAGCGCTATCCATTCCCATTTCGGATAACATATAATTGGTTACCGCTGACTCAATAATGACGGCCATAGAACGACCTTCTCTGACTGGGACAACGATTTTAGGAATATCCACTCCCAGAATATTTTCGTGTTTCTTTTCTTCAATACCCACACGATCATAATCCTGATCAGGTTTCCACATTTCTAAATTCACCTGGAAATCCACCTGTGTTTTTGGAAGCACAGAACTTACGCCAAACATACGGGCAACATTGATGATCCCGATTCCTCGTATTTCCAGCATCCCACTTAACAGCTCTGGCGCTTTTCCCACAATCTTATTGTGGATACGATAACAATCTACACGATCATCTGCGACTAATAAATGTCCGCGTTTGATTAACTCCAGTGCAATTTCACTTTTTCCCATACCGCTTTCTCCACGAATCAGCACGCCTTTTCCATAGATGGATAATAACCCTCCATGCAGACATTGAGAACTGGCTAGTTTTTCATCCAAAAACGCTACCAGATCTACAATTAGACGTGTTGTCGCAGACTCAGAACTTAAGACTGGGAAATTTTTGCGTTTCGCACAACGTTTTAATACATCCGGGCATTTGTGTCCTTTTGTGATAATAATCGCCGGTGTAATTTCATTGGTGATAAAATCAAAAGCTCTGCGTTGTTTTTGTACACTCATTGTTGAGATATAGGCAATTTCTTTATCCCCTAATACAACAAGACGCTTTACCTGACTGTTTTCAAAAAAGCCGGCAAGCTCTAAACCAGGACGATTGGTATCAGCCATGACAATCTGACGATTCAGGCTTTCTTCATCTCCTGTAATCTGTTCAAAGTCAAAGGCCTCCACCAGCGCTTTGACGGATACACTTGTTATTTCTTCCATATCGTTATCCTTTCTGCAGTACCTTTTTTAAATACTGACCGGTAAAGCTTTCTGCCACTTCCGCTACCTGCTCCGGTGTTCCAGTTGCGATAATGCTTCCACCATCATCTCCACCTTCCGGACCAATATCTATAATATAATCTGCGCATTTGATGACATCCAGGTTATGTTCAATGACTAAGACAGTATCTCCGTTTTCCACAATACGCTGTAAAACCTCTAATAACCGCTTCACATCATGCGTATGTAATCCAGTTGTTGGCTCATCCAGAATAAACAATGTTTTCCCTGTCGCTTTACGCTGCAGCTCACTGGCAAGTTTTACACGCTGTGCTTCTCCACCAGATAAACTTGTGGCACTTTGTCCAAGTTTGATATAGCCAAGTCCTACATCTTTCAATGTCTGTAGTTTATGTTTGATTTTAGATACATTAGAGAAGAATTCCAATGCTTCATCCACTGTCATTTCCAAAACATCATAAATATTTTTACCTTTATACGTTACCTGCAAAGTTTCTTCATTATAACGTTTTCCACCACATTCCTCACAAGGCACATATACATCAGGTAAAAAATGCATAGAAATACGCAGGATGCCATCCCCTTGACATGCCTCACAACGACCGCCTTTCACGTTAAAAGAGAAACGTCCTTTTTCATAACCACGCATTTTCGCTTCTGGTGTATGCGTGAATAATTCACGAATATCATCAAATACTCCGGTATATGTGGCAGGATTACTTCTTGGCGTTCTGCCGATTGGATCCTGTGAGATGTCAATCAGTTTATCGATATAATCGATGCCTTTGATTTTTTTATGTTTTCCTGGTTTAATGCGTGTTCTTCCCAGAGCATGCATAATGCCTTTACTCAATACTTCATTCACCAAAGAACTTTTTCCACTGCCACTGACACCAGTCACAACGATAAAAGAACCTAATGGGAATTTAACATTTACATTCTTCAGGTTATTTTCACAAGCACCCATGACTTCTAATTTCTTGCCATTGCCTTTTCTGCGTTTCGCAGGTATTTCAATCTTCATTTTTCCACTCAGATACTGCCCTGTAATAGAATCAGGATTTGCCATAACTTCCTCAGGTGTACCAGCAGCTACAACATTGCCACCATGAATACCAGCACCTGGTCCTATATCGATAATATAATCACTTGCACGCATGGTATCTTCATCATGCTCTACAACAATCAAAGAGTTGCCCAAATCACGCATATCCTTTAAGGAATTGATCAAACGATCATTATCACGCTGATGTAAACCAATACTTGGCTCATCCAGCACATATAATACACCACTTAAATGAGAACCAATTTGTGTAGCCAGACGAATACGCTGCGCTTCTCCACCAGATAAAGTTCCCGCTAAACGATCAAGTGTAATATATCCCAGTCCAACATTGTTTAAAAAAGTCAAACGCTCTCTGATTTCTTTCACAATCAGTTTTGCGATTTCTTCCTGCTGTTTTGTTAATGTTAATTCATTCATAAATGTAATCGCATTGACAATCGACATCTGTGTCCATTCATAGATGTTTTTACCACCAACTATAACACTCAATGCTTGTGGATTTAAACGTTTTCCACCACATGTAGGACATGGTGCTTCCGCTAAGAAGGTCGCATACCACTCACGTGACATCGTAGAACTTGTTTCCATATAACGGCGTTCAATCAATGTACACACACCTTCAATAAATTCTGTTTTCTTTGTGACATTGCCACTGCGACTTGCCAGTTTATAACTGATCAAATCTTTAGAGCCATATAACATCACATCCATCTGTGCTTTACTTAAGTCTTTTAGCGGTGTATCAATACTAATATCATAATAATCCAGCAATGCCTTAAAACGCTGCCATTCCAGATTTTCTGTATTTACGATATTTTTATAATAAACAATACCGCCTTCACGAATTGATTTACTACGATCAGGAATCAGATAATCCAAATCTACCTTCTGTGTAATACCTAAACCTTTACATGTATCACATGCGCCAAATGGTGCATTAAATGAAAATAAACGTGGTTCCAGACGTGGCACAGAAAAACCACAATATTTACAGGAATAATTGCTGGAGAATAACATCTCCTGATCATGATAGGCAACAATTGCCAAACCATCACTTAGTTTCAATGCTGTTTCTAAAGAATCATGTAAACGGGAACGATCATTTCCTTTTACGATACGATCGATTACCACATCCACATTATGCTTTTTATTTTTTTCTAAAGCTTCCACATCTTCCAAAAGTTTTAATTCCCCATCCACACGGACACGGATATAACCTTCTTTTTGAAGATTTTCAAACAAATCTTTTTGTGTACCTTTTTTTCCATGAACAATAGGAGATAAAATTGTTAATCGTGTTTTATCTTCCAACTCCATTACTTTGTCTACCATCTGTTTAATGGTCTGTGATGTAATGGGTTCATGATGGGTAGGACAATAAGGTACCCCTACACGTGCATATAAAAGACGTAAATAATCATAAATTTCAGTCACAGTACCCACGGTAGAACGTGGATTATTACTGGTTGTTTTCTGATCAATAGAAATAGATGGTGATAATCCTTCAATAGAATCTACATCCGGCTTTTCACTTCCACCTAAAAACTGTCTGGCATATGCACTTAAACTTTCCACATAACGACGCTGCCCTTCTGCATAAATCGTATCAAACGCCAAAGAGGTCTTTCCTGAACCGGAAACACCAGTCATAATAACAAACTTATCTCTTGGAACCTTGATATCAATGTTCTTTAGATTATTCTCTCTGGCACCTTTTATATCTATATAATCATGTTTCATAATGGTAACCTCCAAACTTCTCTACTATTATACATTAGTCTTACCCAAAATTCCTATGATTTGACAATTTATTTTTGAGAACAATGTAAAAAAGACAGGGAAATAACTTTTGTAACCCCTGTCAGTTATATTCTTATGATTTTCGTTTATATCTTCGATTACGATTAGCCCCCAGCGTTTCGACCTTGCCTGATTCAATCAACGCCTTCATCAAAACCTTAACACGTGTTTCTTTCAGAGAAAGCAATTCACAAAATTCTATTAAACGATATTCCAAACCTGTTTCCATATAATCTAAGATTGCCTGTTGATATGTTTGTGTTTTCGACGTTACATCTTTTTTTATCGTCACTTTTTTATCGTCACTTTTTTCTTTAGGCACATGATATTCTGTTTCTGTTTCTTTGATAAGCATAGTGCTATCATCTGTAAATACTGTTTTTTTACGCTTATCGCCACTTTTTATCGTCACTTTTTTATCATCACTTTTTATCGTCACATTTCTTTTTGATAACGGCAGAGTCAAGATCGTACGGTTGGGATGAAATTGTTCTTCAATCATGGGCGTATCAAAATTTTCATTTTCCCACACCTGGAAGATATCAGGCACACCACTCCCTGCTCTTTCTCCAATTTTGATAAGATTAAACATTTTCATCAAAAGCTTATTTCTGGGATCAGATATACCACCTCGTATCATTTGCTGTTTTCCGGTTCTTATATCCCCGGGATTTTCGATAATAATTTGATCACTGCTTTTTTTGATCACGATTCCACGTTTTCCATAATAATCTGTATTGATAATACAATTTGCCAACGCTTCTCTTATCGCTTTATGAACCATCGTATCATCTATACGGTTTCCATGCTCAATTTGAAAAGGTACTTTAACATCTTTTGTTAGTTTATGATATACTCTAAAGTAAAAATCAAATAGATTACCCGTCCAATCTCCTGAATTAGAATGCATGCGATCTGTCCATCGAATGGTTGGATCCAGCAATTCCTGATAATCTAAAAAATATTCAGGAAATTCTCTTACGATGCAGTATTCTTCTCCAAACATCAATAAGCCTGCTGCTGTAGGATGTAACTTTTTATCATTTCTAGTTTCAGCAATCGCACCGATTCTTTGAAGATATTCATCTTTTTCCAGTTTTTCCCAAAGATGATGATGACTCAACAGAACATGCCGGTTACGATACGCTTTTATTGTATCCTCATTCAAAACATCAATATCAAAATAATCTAAGACTTTCATGTCCATTGTTTCTTCAGGCTGATCACGAAGCATCGCCATAACTTCATCTTTTGTACAACGATAATCTCCTTCATAATTTCTTCGATAAGTTCCTTTAAACATATCACCATTAATATAAATTGGCCGTTCATCTCTACCTGCTTTTGGTATATAAATTACCATGATAATGTTTCCATCTTGTTCATATATTTCAATATCATCATCACGTAATAAATTCATACTTACTTTTTGTCTATTATTTATAATATTCCAAAATTCTTTTAGTAATTTTGAAGAATCTGCTAAACCAGAAGCATGCCATGAACCATTTTTATTCTCTTCTACACCTAATATAATGACACCACCATTAGAATTCGCAAAAGAAGAATAAGTTTCCCATAAACTTTGTGGCAAACCGTTTTTGGCTTTTTTTACTTCATAACGATTATTTTCTCTATATTCATAAAATTTTTCAATTTGAAACATAACATCACCTCCATATTCTTTATACCTTATGTATGCTTAGTATACCATATTTTTATACCCTTGCAAGCTAAAAAAAGAAGAGCTTTCCGCTCTTCACATTTCTTAATCTTTGATCATTTTAAAATACTGTACCGCCTGACAGCCTCTGCCGGTGTGAACACCAACAACGCTAACCAATTTAATAATCTGATGCTTGGCATTAGGAAAAGCTGCTTTGATTTTTTCCATATATACATCAGCCTCTTTTGCGTCATCCGCATGTGCTACGGTAATCAGATAAGAATCATCCACATGTTCCTTTTTCATAATCTCTATGACATTATCCATAGCACGATGCATTGTTCTTACTTTATCCGCAACATCTATTTTTCCATGTGTTTCCTGATTAATCTTCAAAATTGGTTTGATTTTCAATAAGCCACCAAGTGTTGCGGCAAGTGGCGTTAAACGACCGCCACGTTTTAAATGCTGAAGATCATTTGGTAAAAGGATAGTATTGGTTGTATCTACGATTCTTCCCAATACTGCTTTAATTTCTTCCATGCTTTTGCCATCTTCAAATAAAGCCTTTGCCACTTTGATCATATATTCCTGCACAACTGCAGTTACATGGCAATCTACATATTCAAATACAATACCTAATTGTTCACAACACATCGCCATAGCATTGATCGTACCACTTAATCCACTACAAATTGGTACAGCGAAAATACGTTCATATCCTTCTTCTTTTAATTTAGAAAATAATTCTTCTATTTTACCTAATGATGGTAAAGAGGTAGATAACATCTTTCCATCCTTCATTAAAGCATATGCTTCATCTATTGTAATATCTTCCTGATCATGAAAGTTTTTACCATCATAACTTACCTGTAAAGGCACACTGTAAATCCCATCTGCCATCAGTTGTTCAACGCTTTTCCCACAACCACTATCTGTCACAAATGCTGTTTTCATTTGATTCAACCTCCCATTTTATAATTTATATTATACACTTTTTGATAAGAGAAAAAAACTGTATTACTACAGTCCTTTCACTTTTTTGATATATTGAATACCCAGACATCCTAAGCCGGTATGTGCTGAAATAACAGCCCCGATCAATCCATAATAGATATCCAGCCCTAGGAATGATTCTTGCATTAGTTCTTTTAACTTTTCACCAGCTTCTGGTGCGCCACTATGCAGAACAGTTAAGGTATAGGTTTCATCAAGATTGGCACTTTTAAAAGTGTCCAGCATTTTTTGTTGCGCTTTTGACGCTGTACGCACTTTATCAAATACATCCACTTTTCCCTGGGATGTTTCATTTAATTGAAGAATCGGCTTGATTTTTAATAATCCACCTAATGCTGCCGCTAATGGTGTTAATCGTCCACCACGTTTTAAATGCTGTAAATCATCTGGCATTATCAAAGTATTGCTGTTTGCGGCACTATCTTTTAAACGGGTTAAGATTTCATCTAATTCTATTCCTTGTTTAACTAACTGTATTGCTGATAGAGCAAGATAACGTTGAATATTGCAGGTTGTATATGTTTCGATTACTTCTAAAGGCAATTCACAGCGTTTTGCACATGCCTGCATTACACTGCATGTAGAGGATAATCCTGATGTCAAAGGTATGGCGATTGCAGCTTCATAGCCTTGTTTTTTGATTTCATGGAATACTTCTTCCATAATCCCCATAGGAGGCATTGAAGTAGTTGGCATTTCTCCATTTCTTAAAAATTCATAGATCTCTTCTACGGTTATATTTTCTCCATCCAAATACATTTTATCATTTACGATAATCTGTAATGGCAGATAATAGATTCCAAGTTCATTGGCCTGTTGTTTTGTTAATCCACTTCCACTGTCTGTTATTACGGCAATTTTCATAGCTTTCCTCCATTCCATCAGAATAGTTTATATTCTGACAATGTGTAAAAATTGATTTTTTTTACCTGTTCCATTATACCAAGTATAATTTGAATGTCAAACAAAAAGCCGAAATTATCGGCTTTTATACATATTTCTTTAAAAAGATCATGGTACTATATGGTGTAATATTTGCATATTGAATCAAGATATCTTCTGCAGGTCCATCATGGTATAACAATTGATATGCATCCGATAAATCATAATGGAAAGTTTCCCCTGTAGGATTAAAGATTGTGATAATTTCTTCGTTATCATCTTTTGCCTTATATAGCAGCACCTTTTGATCAATTGTATCGAAGGATACATTTTTTGCGACTTCTTCCGCATCTGCATAGCGAAGACATGGATGTGCTTTACGGATTTTAATCAAAGCTTTTGTACAATCCACGATATCCTGATAACGATTTCTTCTCGCATAATCTATCTTATTGATTTCATCGCTTTCTTCATATGTGTTGTTCATTCCATGTTTTGTACGGGCAAATTCCTGTCCACTGTGGATAAAAGGAATCCCCTGCGCCATTAATACTGCCGCAATCATCATTTTCTGACGAGATATCCGTACATCACGATCATCTTCTTTACAGCATTCTTTAACCTTATCCCAAGAAGTCATATTATCATGGCATTCTACATAATTTACAGCATTTCTAGGATGTTGGAACATTTTTTCCACGCCAATATCATTACAGCTTCCACATAGACAGTTTTTCATGATATCAATCAGATAAACAGCTCCTGTACAATATCCTTTCACATTTACTTCATTTACATCCGTTCTGCCTTTGATAACATCACGGAAACGATCAGAGAAATGTGCAACTCTTGGCATTTGTGCATTATTACGAATACTTGCACGTTGACGATAATCTAAAAAGCTTGGCATATCCCATCCTTCTCCATATACCATAAAGTCAGGGTTAATAGCTGCGCATGCCTGATATATCTGATTCAGAGTATCAATATCCAAAATACCCATTAAATCAAATCGTAGTCCATCAATATGATATGTTCTAACCAGCCAAACACATGTATCAATCATATACTTACGTGACATCTTTCTGGTAGAATCCACATCATTTCCACAATACGTTCCATTAGAAAAATCACCGTTTGCATTCATTTGGAAATAATAGTTTGGTACTGTCTTTTCAAAAAATGAATCTTCTTTATCATATACGTGATTGAATACGATATCTAAATTGACACGGATATCATTTTTATGACATTCTTCAATCAACTTGGAAAATTCAAATATTCTTCCATAAGGATTCGTAGGTTCTACACATAAACTGCCTTCTAAACAACGATATTGTACTGGATCATATCCCCAGTTATAGTGCATCAATGGATAAAGCTCATTTACTGATCCAAAATCAAGTACCGGCATCAGCTGGACATGGGTAATCCCTAAAGACTTTAAATACGTAAATCCGGTATCCAACTCTTTTGTAGTTTCATTTTCTTCCACAAATCCACTATATTTACCAGGCTTTGTGACACCAATACCTTTTTGCATTGTAAAATCACGCACACTTGTTTCATAAATAATTGCATCTGTGGCATGCTTCATTGGTGTCAGAGGATAATCTCTTATACGGATTTTATCAGGATCAATGACAGCTGAGCGAGCATTGTTTTCTACGCTGGCGCATGCATATGGATCAATCGTCTGAAGCCATTGTCCATTAACTCTTACAAGATATACATATGTTGCATTTTCTAGATTTTCTAATACAGATAATCGAAATACACCATAGTTACTGCGTCGCATTTCCAATGTTTTCACTACACCGTTTTTACATATCTCAACTTTTACACGAGCCGCAGTTGGTGCCCATAAGGCAAAAGATGTATGGTCACGATGATATACACAGCCTAAATCATCTCCATCATAGTAAAACATTTCATCAAAACGTTGGGTTTTAACGATTCCACTGTATTGCAGGACAATTGAACGTGCATGCTGATGTACAACATAATACTCTACACCAATTTCTAAAGGCTCATATAAAGATAGTGTAAATTTATTGTAGTTATTTTGCGTTGTTTCAATTGTTTGTATATGCAAATCAATAATCTGACCATATTTGTTTGTCAGATAAAATTTATTACTGATGCCACCATAGCTATTTTTAGATAAATAAACAATAACTTTATCAAAATCATCCAGGTAGGCCTCATAAAATGTTTGTTGTCTCATGTTCATCACCTTATTTATTATACCAAAAAAAGTGAAGCTACGCTCGCTTTATATGAAATTGATTTTAATTTTGTGCAGTTTTTTTTTAAACTTATCACGGTTATAAAATTCCTTAAGAAATTTATAAAGAAAAACATGCGATATGTGACATTTCACTTATCGCATGCTTCTGCATTTTTTATATTACAGACCCATTTCTTGTTTCATTTTTTCTAAAGCTTCATCTACAGAGGCTGAACTTCCTGCATATTTAGCTTCTAATTCTGAAGCAGCATCCGCTGGTTCTTCGTTTAATTCTGCGACTGCATTTGCTTCATCTAGCATACGGTCAGCTTTTTCTTCCATTCTTTCAAATGCACGCATAGAACCGCTGGCAGCATCCATAGATCCTGTAACTTTATTGATTTTTTCCTGTGTTTTTGCGACTGCCACTTTTGCTTTGACATTTGTTCTACGTTGTTCTAATGATTTTAAATCATTTGTTAGTTTATCGTGCATCTGACGCATTTTCACAGCATTTTCATGTGCAACTGCATAAGATTTTTCTAAATCAGCGCCACTTGCTTCATATTGCTGTTTCTTTTCAAGGAATACTTTTGCATCTCCTTCATTTCCAGCTGTTAAAGCTTTTCTTGCTAAGCCATCATACTTGGCAATCTGTTCTTTGTTTTCTTCTACTAAACGAGCTGTACGTTTTTCTTCAGCCATAATACTGGCTGTTTCTTTTTTCACTTCAGCTAACTGTTCTGTAACCTGACGCATATATTCGTCAATCATTTTTGATGGATCTTCACATTTGTCCAATAATGCATTGATATTGGCTGTCATAATATCCTTAAATCTTGCTATAATTCCCATAATAAATCTCCTTCCTCACGTGTTTTTATCACGGATATGTAAACAGAAAACATGGGATTTTCCGTTTATCGCCTAATCTTTGTATTTTTCTTCTAAATCACTTGTATCATCTCCAAAAGTTTCTAGTGGTTTCTCCAGTATATCTTTTGTGAAGTCTTCTTTTTCTTTTGCACGTTTCGCTTTAATTCTAATAATCATCACAAGTGCTACGATTACTGCAATGATACATAGTGCGATAACAGCTACTTTCATAAAGTCCCAACCATTGGTTGGCTTGCTCATAATTGTTTTCGCTGTATCGGTGAACGTTTTAGAAATCATTTTTTCCATGGAAAGAGAAGTATCTCTATAATTTTTTTCAAAATTACCCCAAAAGATTGAAATCGCTTCATTGTCCATGATTGTATCTGCGGAATAACCACTTAAATATCGGAAACTTCCATCCATTTCACTTCGAGAATCATTCCTGCAAGCAAAATATGCAAATACGAAATGTCCTTCATCTTTGAATGTATCAGAATATAGTTTCTCTAAATATTGATCAGCTTTATTCGCATTGATATCATTTCCATTCCACATATCACTGTTATATGGAATAATTGCAACATAAGGCTGTACACCTGTTTCATCATAAAAATCCTCTAATCCTTCGATCATCACTTTTTTATTATGAACCCAGCCCATATCATCCATATACCAATCACTCTTCGATACTACACCGCTTAATGGTTCTCGTTTTGTAGTATTCTTCTGTTGTGGCTTGCTGTCAGCCTTGAATGCAAATAACACTACTACCAGAACAATAATTGCTGCCAAAACATAAGAAATCAAAGGTGTTCTACGATATGGTCCTCTTGGAGGTCTTGGTCCTCCGCCATAGTAATATGTTCTATGGTATCTTGGACGATAGGATGAACGATACCCTGAATTGCTGCTGTGTCCACCACCAAAGCTTCCACTTGATCTTCCTCCGCCGCTAAAGCCGCCAGAAGAATGTCCGCCGCCAAAACCGCCGCTGCTGTGTCCGCCGCCACCGCCACTACTTCTGCCCATGACATCACCTCCATCATGTATATTCTCATTATATCAAAATTAGAAATAAAGGAAATCAATTTTTGAATTTAGGCCCTAAATTTGTAAATCAACTATGTAAAATATATATTTCTGATGATTTTGACCATCTCTTTCTGATTTTTTTATTTTTACAAAATGGAAAAACTGTAATTCATATCCAAAAAAAGTATCTCATCACATAAAATGACAAGATACTTTTTTTAATTTTTACTATTTACTGATTGTTTTTTTGAATTCCGCTTTTGCTTGATCTAGCAAACCATCTTCTACGATCAATCGACGAGCAAGATTAGATAATGCAATTGCTCCATCTCTTAATGCCTGTGTACCTGCTTCTGATATTGTTGCGCAAGCCATTTCTTTTGAATGACCATTGACATTCTCATCAGCAATTTTTATATATCCATGTAATGTTGGACAACAATAGCTGACACTTCCTACATCACTGGAACCGCAAGGAACTTCATCCACTGGTTCTACCTGTGTTCTTCCAAGCGCTACATATTCTTCTTTCAAAGCGTCTGCCAAAGTATAATTGATAATACAATCATCATAAGGACATTCATAAGTACTGACTTTATACGTACAGCCAGTAGCTGCACAAGCCCCTTCCACACATTGAATTGCCTTTTGGCTTAATTCTTTCACATATGCCATGGTTTCACCTCTAAAATAATATTCCATAGAAGCATATGCAGGAATAACATTTGCGGCTTCCCCACCATTGCGAATAATGCCATGGATATAAGTGTTAGGTAGTACATATTGGCGCATCATGGAGATTGCATTATATGTTAACACAGCTGCATCCAGTGCACTTTTCCCATGTTGTGGAGAACATCCATGCGTATTTACACCAAAAAATTCAAACTTCAATGGATTTAATGCTACTGTTCTTCCACCTAAACCATTTTTTGTATCTGGATGAATCATCATTGCGGCATCTACATCATCAAATACATGAGCATTTGCCATGGATACTTTTCCACCAAAATTTTCTTCAGCAGGTGTACCAATGACACGAATTTCTCCACCAATTTCATCAATAATGCTTTTTAAAGCACAGCCAGCTGCAAGTGAAGTTGCCGCAATCAGGTTATGACCACAGCCATGTCCTACTTCTGGCAATGCATCATATTCACACATAAAGGCAATGACTGGTCCAGGTTTATTGCTTTTATAAGTCCCAATAAAACCTGTTGGAACTACAAATGCTTTTTCTGTCTGAAATCCATTTTCTTTTAGTGTATTACTTAACAACTCCATTGCCTGAAATTCTTCATTTCCTACTTCTGGATGTTCATACAAAAATTTCACAATAGATGTATACGTATCCATATGTTCCTCGATATAATTTATTAATCTTTCTTTCACAAAAATACCTCCCTTATTTTCTTTCCTCTATTGTATCTTAAAAACCTAGAATATGACAAGAAAAAATAGAGACAAAACGTCCCTATCTTTTCTCTATTTTACCTTGATTGGATGAATATCCCAGATTTCATCAGCATATTGTTTAATTGTACGATCACTGGAGAAGAAACCAGATTGAGCGATATTAATCAAACAAGCTCTAGCCCATGCTGCTTCATCTCTGTATTTTTCTTCGATGTTACGCTGTGCATGTGCATATGCTTCAAAATCAGCCAATAATAAATATTCATCATTTTTGAACATCAATTCGTTATAAATCTGTTTAAAGTCTTTTGGATCATTTGAGAAAGTACTATCCACAAAACTATTTACAATTTTCTGGATATCTGGATTTTTATTGTATTTATCCCAAACATTGTAGCTGTTTTCATGTCTGATCAATGCTACATCATCTGCACGTAAACCGAAGATTTCTGCATTATCATAACCAACACGTTCCACAATCTCAACATTCGCACCATCCATTGTACCAAGCGTCAATGCTCCATTCATCATAAACTTCATGTTTCCTGTACCACTTGCTTCTTTACCAGCAGTAGATATCTGTTCAGAAACATCAGCAGCATTCATTAAGATTTCTGCAATACTTACACCATAGTTAGGAATAAATACCACTTTCATATAAGGATTAATGTCAGAATCATTGTTCACTTTATCTGCAACACAATGAATTAGCTTGATTACTTCTTTTGCAAATGTATAAGAAGGAGCTGCTTTTGCGGCAAAGATAAAAGTTCTTGGATAAATTCTAAAGTTTGGATCAGATTTCATCTTGAAGTACAAGTGAATAATATTCATCACATTTAACAACTGACGTTTATAAGCATGTAGACGTTTTGCCTGTACATCAAAGATAGAATTAACATCAACTTCAATACCTAATGTATCTTTGATATATTTTGCTAAAATCTTCTTACGTTCCATCTTCACTTCCATGAAATCTTTTTGAAGTCTTGGATCATCTACATAATTCATCAAATCGATTAAACGTTCTGGATTTTTCTTGAAGTCTGGTCCGATTGTTCTTTCTAGCAGCTTTGTTAACTGTGGATTAGAATAAATTAACCATCTACGGTGTGTAATACCATTTGTCTTGTTGTTGAATTTTGCTGGATAAATGTCATAGAAGTTCTTCATAACATCTTTTATTAAGATTTCTGTATGAAGTGCAGCTACACCATTGACACTGTGTGAGCCAATGATAGCAAGGTTAGCCATGTGTACCTGTCCATCTTTTAATACACAACATTCATTCATTAAATCTGCTCTTCCCATATCATGAGAAACCCAGTATTTGAAACGACGATCAATTTCTTCAATAATCATATATACACGAGGCAATAATTCCTGTACATATTGAATTGGCCATTTTTCTAAGGCTTCACTTAATACGGTGTGGTTTGTGTAGGCCATGGTTTTTGTTGTAATATCCCATGCCTGATCCCATTCGTATTTGTATTCATCCATCAAAATACGCATTAATTCAGGAATACATAATACAGGGTGTGTATCATTTAACTGAATTGCATTCTTTTCTGCAAAGTTATCCAAATTTGGATAGTTTTTCAGATGGGAATCGATAATGTTATAAAGTCCTGCTGATACAAAGAAATACTGCTGTTTCAAACGTAAGATTTTTCCATGTTCTGTAGAATCATCTGGATAAACATTTCTACAGATTTCACGTACTTCATTTACATATTCGCTTAAGCTAGCAGCATCACATGCATCATCTGCAACTTCAGCACTCCATAAACGAAGTGTATTTGTAACTTTAGTATCATAACCTACGATAGGAACATCATAAGGTACTGCACGTACAATCAAACTTGGGACATGGTTAACGATAGCTTTGCCATCTTCCCCCATCCACATATCAACATGACCGCCAAATTTTACATTAACAGCATGTTTTGGTTTACGTACTTCCCATACATTTCCTAAAGAAAGCCACTGATCAGGTACTTCGACCTGTTCGTTGTTTACGATTTTCTGTTTGAATAACCCGTATTCATAACGAATACAGTTACCATTACCAGCAAGATTTAAGCTTGCTAGTGAATCAAGGAAACATGCAGCAAGTCTGCCTAAACCACCATTTCCAAGTCCTGCATCGCTTTCTAAATCTTCTAATTCGTTTAAATCGATTCCTAGATCTTCTAGACCTTCTTTTACGATGTCATAGATTCCTAAGTTCATCAAGTTGTTTGTCAACAATCTCCCCATTAAGAATTCCATAGAGAAATAGTACATCTGTTTTTCGCCCTTATCAGATATAACATCTTTTGTTTCCTTAGAGTGGAAGCTGGCATAATCTCGTACCATTTCGCCTAGAATCATATATTTTTCAGTGATGTGCGCCTGTTCGATAGAACGGCCGTAGCGTTCGATGATTCTTCTCTTGAATTCCTCTTTGAATTCTCTTTGGTTTTTGAATTCGTTCATTTTAACTACTCCTCTCAACCTCACGTTTCATTTTACAATATTTAGCTTGTAATTACAAACGTATTTCGGTATATTCCAAGTGAAATTATAGACATTTTTTTAGATTTTATGCCAGTTTATGTTATGTCAACAATAAGCAAGCGGTTCCAAAAATTTGTAAGAAAAAAGCACAGATTATTTAAATTCTGTGCTAGATTTACGCTTATCCCTGTAAACGTTGAATCATTTCCCAAAGTGCTTTTGCGGAATTGAAGTTTTCTGGCACAATGTCTGGTGCAGATACTTCTACATCAAATTCATCATTGATTTCAGATACGATTTCCAAGATTGCAAAAGAATCTAATAAACCATCATCAATCAATGTTGTGCAATTTTCATAATCAACATCTGGGTTTACTTCATTTAAAATTTCTAATAATTTTTCCATTTCTATCTACCTCCTATGGATTTATAGTTCAACACATTTGTTTCAAATGTGTCTCGCATAAGTGTTAACCCTTCCTGTTTATCGTATAGATAAATTTTAGGAAGATCTCTGCTTAGGAATAAAGATATTCCTTCATACATGCAATATGCTCCAGTATTTTGAAATTCAATAATATCACCAATTTCAGGGTGATGCAGTGGAAGACTTTTCACAATATTATCATTCACTGTACATAATGAGCCTGAAATATTACATTTAACTTCTTCATTACCTGTTTCTTGAGCTTTTAATTGGCGATAATAAGGAATTTTCATTGCCATCATTTGACCAAAATAATTTATTTGATGCATACCACCATTTACAATACACCATATAATATCATTGTTTTTCTTCATATCAACGATTTTTGTATAATATGATCCACATGTTGCTGCTATAAATCTGCCAAGCTCTAAAGTAATTTGTCCTTTGAAATTCATATTGTTTAGAAGCTCTTTAAATCCTTTTAACAGTTCTTCTTCATCATAAGGTTTTGCGTCTTTAAAAAATTCGACATAAAATCCAGGACCAAATTCCAATTCTTCTGCTTCATATCCATATTCTACTTTTAATTTTGAAAGTAAATCATCTGCATATTTTAATTCTTCCTGATATCTAGAAAGTTTTTTTCTCTGTGTTCCAGAAAAATGTTGAATACCTATAATTCTTACACCTGTATATTGATTTCTGTCTTTCACTAATTGACACAATTCTGCTTCATCAATACCAAATTGATTGCCTGTAGTTACACGCAATAATACACGAACACAAATGTGATTTGTGTTAGCCGCCTCATCAATCAAATGAAACTGGCGTACTGATTCACAAGTATAAACAATAGCATCTTTATAAGTTGACACAATACGTTTTGTATCATTTTCCTCTTTATAAACACCTGATAAAACTACTTTATCCATAGGAACCTTTGCTCTTTCACAGATTTTAAATTCTCCTGGAGAACACACCTCATAGCGATCAATTGCATCTTTTATATTACCTACTACAAAAGGATTGGCTTTCATAGCATAACATAAATGCACATTTTTTCCTAGTAAATTTTTAATCTTTTGAATTCTTTCTTTCAATACATCTATATCAAATACATATGCTGGAGTATTCGTTGTAGACATTATTTCTTGATAATTAGGCCTGTACAACATCTTCACCTTCAATCTTTTTCTTTAACTCTGTACGATCTATTTTCCCGTTTTTTGTAATTGGAAACTGTTCTACTTGAATAAATACATTAGGTATCATAAATACCGGCAATGTCTTTTTCAAACCTCGCACAATTTCTTTTTTATCAATCGCTCCATCATAAAATGCATGGATTTTATTGTTTTCAAAAATACAGCACGCTCTTTTAATTTCATGTATACTTTCCATAGAACCTTCGATTTCGCCCAACTCTATGCGATGTCCCATGTGTTTAATCTGGAAATCCTTCCTAGATGCAAAACATAATAAACCATCTTCATTGTAATATGCTAAATCTCCAGTACGATATATTGTTTCCAGATAATAAGGATTCAATGGATTTTGTGTAAATGCCTTTTGCGTTTGTTCTGGGTTATTGTAATACCCTAATGTAACAGCAGTTCCACTAACACAAAGCTCACCTTTTTTTCCAGGTTCTTTAACTTCTTTATTTTCATCGTCTAATAAAAACACACGCTCATTTGGGAAAGGTTTTCCAATAGGAATTACATCCCCTGGTTCATAATCTTCTTTGATGATATGATAAGTACAATTACATGTTATTTCTGTTGGCCCATATAAATTAACATACATTGCATCAGGCAAGTATTCTCTCCAAATATTTAATTGTTTTACAGGCATTACTTCACCGGAAAACATTATTTTGTTCAATTTTGTAGGGACCTTATATTCAAATCCTTTTAATGTGCTGATAATACATATAGCAGATACTGCCCAAATAATCGTAGTCACTTCACGTTCACAAAGGAAATCAATCAACTTTGTTGGGAATGAGAAGAATTGTTTAGGAATAATCTGCATGGTTGCACCTGTAGCAATTGTTGAATAAATATCTTTTACAGAAACATCAAAATCCCAAGGTGCCTGATTTCCAATTACATCTTCACTCGTAATTCCAAAGGTTTCTGTAAATACATCAATGAAATCAATTACACTTCGATGAGCGACAATTACACCTTTTGGAATGCCTGTTGAACCTGAAGTAAAAATTCCATACAGTGGATCAGTATCTAATGCCTGTTCTTTGATTTTCATTAAGGAGTTTTCATTTATTACATTATCTTCTTCTAATTCTTCCAGATATATGACTTTTCCAGCAAATTCTATCTTTTTTAAATCTCTATCATAACCCATTGATGTAATCAATGTATTCACATTCAATGTATTTAATATATGATCTAATCTTGTTTTAGGTTGTTTTGTATCTAGTAAAACATAAAAACATCCTGCATATACTATTCCAAAGAACAATGAGATAGTATCCACACTTTTTTCCATAAAGACTGGAATAGGTGTTCTTGGTGAAAATTGTTTTGCTAATTGAGAACCAATCCCTTTAGAACGTTTTACTAATTCTTCATAGGTTATACTTTTATCTTTATCTGCGAAAGCAATTTTATCTGGATACTGTGCTGCTGACTTCTCTAAATAAGTTAATATATTAAACATAATTACTCCTCCCCATCAGAAAAAATAATATCTTCAAATTTTCTAATATCATATTTTATATTTTCATTATTTTGTATTTTATTTTCAACCCATTTAAATATACGAGAATATGTTTTATATTCGATATTCCATTTTTCTTTTGTTTTATCAGAATGATGATCTCCACTCAAATGATATTCTTTATCAAATAGAGAGGCTAGATAACGTGTAACTTTCTGCTGACCATATATATTTACATGATTATGATCATAAAAATCTTCATGAACATCTAGTCCTATCTTTTCTAAATCATAATCCAAATCATATACTTTATAGCCATACTGACTAATAACTTTACTAGCTTGTGTTAATGCTCTTCTTTGAACAAGCATTCTTTTTTCATAATATCTTGGAGTATTAACAAAAACTACATTCTTAATTTCATTTTCCTTTAAATAATCTAATAAATCATATAAATGCTTTCCAGATTCATTAAATAATGGTTGTGTTTCATGATAATTAGTGATATCTATAATATTTTTTCTATTAGCTTTTTTTGCAGTACCACTCATACCACTTACTGATAAATTATTCCTATCAAAGAAATAACGTGTTTCTAGTATAGACATTTTTATACAATACCCCAACTTTTCCCAGTTATTATGATATTTAAGAACTGGATTAATATAACTATCTCTTTGATCCTTTGGAACTAAATAATTAATAGTATCTATTTTATTTTGAGAATAAGGCATATTATCAATCCATAATCTTAATGAGCCTTCTTTAGTTTCTAAATTATCATTATACATAACTCCATTCATATCAACAACTATTAATTTAGGTTTTTGTGTTTTCATTGTTTCTATTAACATTGATTTCATAATTCCCATAGGCGCTCCAGAAGTAGCTAAAACATAACTAGTAAACCCATATTCCTTCCATGCTAAAGGAGAACTGAATGAAGTATAAACAGAACTGGAGCCAATAACTACCATATCTAAACTATCTTTTTCTTCTTTATAAAAATTCTTGACACGAACTTCATTTGGTGTCAATTGTCTATCAAACGCAAAAGCACAACTAGTAAAAGCTAGTAATAATGCAATGGCAATAATACTAATTTCTGCTAAATTTCTTAATTTTCTTTTCTTCATAAAGTCCTCCTAAAATTGCATATATACAAATTGATTAGAGCTCATACCAGGTCCATACATTCCTAAAGCAATAATGGCTGCAAATGCTATAAAGTAAATAAAAAATTTAAAGACCAAATTCCTTTTATTAAACCAATCACGTATTAACATCTTTTCTTGGAAAACATCAATAATAAATAAAATGATCAAAGATGCTAATAAAACTATGTAATTTGCTTTATTTAATCCAAAGGTTAATAATTCTGCTTTAATGTTTAAAGGGAAATCAATTATTTGGAAAGATTTTAAAAATATATCCCATGCTGCATGCAAATTCTCAGCTCTAAAAATGATGCATCCAATACATGTTATCCAGAAAGTTCTTAAGATTTGAAAACCAATGAATAATTTTGAGTTTGTTTTAATTTTCAATTTCGTATTTAACCAATCAAATATTGGTTTCATTAAACTAGCTATTGCGATTAATACGCCATAAAATAGCCCCCATACTATATAATTCCAATTGGCCCCATGCCATACTCCAACCAAAAAGAATACTAAAATATTTCCAATAGCAACAGGAAGTGTTCTTCCTAAATATTTACCAAATCTCTTTTTAGTTGCTTTTCCTAATTTACGCATAACTTTCGTCAATGAGAATGGATAAAAAACATAATCTTTCATCCAAGCACCTAAAGACATATGCCATCTTCTCCAAAACTCTGGAATCGTCCTTGAAAAATATGGTCTTTTGAAATTCTCTGCCATCTCAATTCCCATTGCTTGAGCACAACCTCGCGCTATATCTATACATCCAGAAAAGTCAGTATAATCTTGTATTGCATATAAGAAAATCCCAATTATTGTACCAACACCAGAGATGCTTAAATAATTTCCAAAAACAAAATCTGCAACTACAGCTACTCTATCAGCTATTACCATTTTTTTAAAATATCCCCACATCATTAATTGAACACCATAAACAATATTTTTTTCTGAGTTGGCATTAGGTTTATACAATTGTGGTGCTAAATCTTTAAATCTTCCAATTGGACCTTCTATTATTTGAGGAAAAAAAGACACAAATAAAGCTACTTTTCCTAAATTTCTTTCAGCATTCACTTTTCCCCAATAAACATCAATAACATATGACATTGTCTGAAAAGTATAAAATGATATCCCTAATGGTAGGATCAGATTAAAAGTAGGAACTCTATTCGCCAAAGAAATAGAATCAAATAATACATTTAAATTTTGTGCAAAAAAGTTAAAATACTTTAAGAATACTAAAATTCCAAAATTTAAAACAAGTAAAGAAATTAAAATGAACTTCCTATTTTTCTTGATTTTTTCTTTTTCTATTTTCTTCTCAGCAGCAGTTAAATCCATATCTTTGATTTTTCTTTCTTCAACATGTGTTTTATCAATCATAATAGCTCCAATATAAGAACTTATTGTTGTTATAATTATAAATAATGCAAATTTCACACTTGCATATAAGTAGAAAAAATAGCTAGAAAGAAGTAAAAAAATCCATCTATATTTTAATGGTACTATATAATATAAAATCAAAATCACTACAAAAAACAATAAAAATGTTAACGTATTAAATGCCATATTTATGCCCCAATCCTTATCTTTTTTTAATATCTGCTTAATTTCAAAGCCATTTTTAGTATATATCATATATATAACGTATGTCTACTTAAGAAATCTTAATTGATAATATAAATAAAAAGTATCATTAGTCATATGTTTGGCTTCATGATACTTTTTTAAATCTATAAACAACCTTTTTCTTTCTCAATTTCTAAATAATGTATAGTTCTTAAAAAGCCTTCTTCCAATGTATTATTCGGATTCCATCCTAACTTTCTTAATTTTGCGCTACTAAGTATTCCTCCAGTAAAAGGAGCACAGCCATTATTTTTTTCTTTTGGTATATCAAAAATCAATTTCAATTTCTTTTCTGGAGTTATCTTAACTAATAATTCTGCGAGTTCCTTAATAGAAACTTTGCCATTTTCATCGCCAATATTATATACCATGTCATCACTGTTCAATAAAACATAAAACATTCCAGCAATAGCATCAGCAATATAGGTATATGTACGTACACTTGTTCCCTCACTTTTTAATACAATATTTTCATTAAACAAAACATTTTTTAAAAAGTCTGCCTGAACACGGCCATCATAAATCGACATCCCAGGACCATATGTATGAGCTAATCGCGCAATTTTAGTATTTAGTCCATACTGTGATTTAAAACTTGAACACATAGTTTCAGCTGCTTTCTTTCCTTCTGGATAACAAGATCTTGGATCTAACGGATTTACAAAACCATAACTGTTTTCATCAAAAAATTCTTGTCCAGGATATGGTTGTCCATAAATTTCACGAGATGATATGAACATATAACCTTCTGATTTTTTTTCATGAGCCAATTGTAATGTATAAAATGCTCCTAATGTATTTGCAGCAACTGTACCTACAGGATCATCTTTCATAATGCTAGGGCTAGCAGGACTTGCAGCATGTATAATATAGTCCACGTTCCCATCATAATTAAATGGTTTTGTAACATCGTGCGATAATAGTTCGACATACGCATTATCTTTTATATCCTCAGCCACTTTTTTCACATTTCGTACGACTCCAATTACTTTAATACCCATATTCATTGATTCATTTAACTCTAATAAAGTTCTAACAAAATATGAACCAACCATGCCACTTGCACCTGTAACCATTACACTTTTATTTTTTAGAGCATTCCAATTAATATTTTGTTTTACGATTCTTTGTAAATCTTCTTTTAAAATACAATTCATAGTTACCTCCTATTTTAAACCTAAAATTTGTTCATTTTCTTTATACTGCAATAATGCCCTTAACACATAAAAATCTTCAGGTGTAGTAACTTTTATATTTCCTCTATTTCCTTGAACGATATAAACTTGTTTACCTAGATTTTTATATAGATTACATGAATCAGCGATGTCTATATATTCAGGATTAATTTTTCTCATTTCTTCATGTGCACTTACAATTTCTCCTAAATAAAAACTTTGAGGGGCTTGTGCAGTAAAGGTTTCTTTCTTTAATGGCATTTCTTCTACTTGATGTCCATCTTTACTTAGAATAGGTGTTTCAAAGAATGCAGTACACGTAATTGCACTACCATATTTTTTTACACTTTCAATATTCTTTTCTATAACCTCTTCACTAACAAAAGGTCTAACTCCGTCATGTATTAAGACAATAGAGTCTTTAGGATTCTCATTATACGCTGCTTTTAAAGCGTGAAAAATAGAATCCTGCCCTGTTACTCCACCTTCTACTATTTTAGCGACTTTTGTAATTGCAAATCTATTGGTTAAATTTTTTAAAGTTTCCATATAGTCTGCTTTGCAAGCTATATAAATTTTATCAATTGCTGGGCTATTTTGGAAATTATCTAATGTATGTATGATAATAGGCTTCCCATTAATTTCCAAAAACTGTTTAGGCATCCCTGCCCCCATTCTTACACCACTGCCACCTGCAAATATAATTGCTATATTCATATTTATTCACTCCTTACGGATTTTTCTAATCCTTCCTATTTTATTATAACTTTTTCAAATTGAAATGTCTTTATTTTTTTCTTGATTTATCAATATCAACCTGTTTTTGGTATTTCATAATCTCCTTATAAATTCTTTCACAATTATTATGATCATTATACACATAAAAATTATCTGCTCGTTCTCTGTACATATCTTTCATATTACATCCTTTTCTCATATAATCACATAAAACATCAACTAATTGATCTGATTTCGTACAAATTTCCCCAAATCCCATTGAATCATAAAAGAAAATACCATCATCATAATGTGGAGGTAATACCTCAGGATGAAAATAAACTATAGGTTTTCTCATATATGCAAAATCAAACTGCACACCAGAGTAATCAGTTACCATTAAGCTTGATTCTGTTAATATTTTTTCATAACTTAAATCTCCTACAGATGGAATTACTTCAAGTTCAGAATTTGGAGTAAAATCATCTTTTTGTGAACTCAAAATAGGATGCAAAAGAAATTTAATTTTATAACCATATTTTTTTGCACATGCAATTAATTTTTCATTATTGATTAAATCATTATATACATGAAAATATAGTGAATTTTTAAATTCTGGATTATATCCTCTCTGCTCTCCTTCACTAGTTGTGACAGGAAGAGCATTATACATTCTCCATGTTGGTGATAATAAAATTTGTTTTTTATCATTATTTTTTAAGCCATCATAACGTCCTATACCAGTTAATTTCAAAATATCAAAACCTTTATAACCATAAGCATGTTTAGATAAATTATCATATTCAAATTTACTTGCTAAAAAATACATCATTGTATTATCAATAATCCTTCTTTGAGCAATTGCACATTTTTGAACAGATAAACCATGTTGTAAACACATTGATCCAAAGTTGCATAATCCTCTTATATATTTAGAAGTTCCTTTATTATATCCATTAAAAGGGAATAAATGGGAATTTGTTATCAAAACAATATCAGCATTTACGAAAACCAGCTTATGCTTTAAACTACCATTTTTCAATGGTTTATAACCGTCTTTTACTAAATTTTTATAATCTATTGTATTTTCATTAATCAAATAATATTTTGTAATTCCATCTTCAAAATTTGCACAGTATCGATATAAATATTCACAACTATCTCCACCCTTATACAACTTATCTAACATTAACCATATTTTTTGTTTTTTGAAGTATGGATGTGTAATCCAATATAACCATCGAAAACCCAAAGCTTTAAAATCTTTTTTCTTATGGTTTCTAATCAAATTCAATTGAAACTGAATTTCTCGCTTCAAAACATTTGTTTTAGTTGCCAATTTTATATTAATACCATTATTTGCATGGTGACATAGATACTTATTAAATCTCCAATATGAATACCTAGGTGATTTAGATAATTTAGCCCAATGATTTGCAAAAGATATTTTCATTTGAAATTCTTCACCTTGAATCTTTGCATAAAAAGTTATCCTTTGCATTTTTTTGTTTTCATCTAAAGGTATTTCTAAATGATAAGTCAATCTACGATAGCCTGGAACGCCAAAATATTTAGTTAAAGAATAAGCATCGGTATCTTCTACTATATATTTTTTATCATTAAATAATGCATAAAACTGAACATCACTATGTTGAAAAATACTAATTAAAGAACCATCTATCCAAATTTTCCCATTAACATAATTCATTACATTAATAGTAAATCTGTGAGTACTTAATGTTGAAATTAAAAACTCTTTAAATCGCATATCGATATCTCTGCCCTCGATACTATCATATGCATAATAATTATATTTTACATTCTCTTTACCATATTTAATACGCAGATACATACATCTAATCTCTGGATTTTTTGTTATATAGGGCAATTCATCCTGATTTAACAAATAATAATCATCTATTTCAAGAAATAATTGATGAACTAAAATTAAATATTCTTCTAACGACTTACCTAATAAAACCTTTTTGTTTCTATTATCTTTATTAGCCATCATTCTACAATTTATATAGTAAACAAAATAATTTTGAAGAAAAGCTGGTAAACATTGTTTTTTTTCTTTTGCGTATTCTATAAGATCAAATACATAATCTTTTATCGATTCTTGATACCATTTTATATCATGGGATGGGACATGATATAAAACTTGATTTTCTCTTGGTGCATAATATTTGTAAAATGCTTTAGGAACAGAAATATATTTAGCATTATTTAATAAGAGTTTCATCACCATATCTGTACCATATTCAAAAGGAAGATTTTCTTTGAATTTTATACTTTTTATTTCTGTTGTTTTGAAAACAGATGAATCTAAAGCAGTAGTTAACCTCTCATATGTTTTGGTTAAGTCGCATATTTCATATTCCTCAATGAATTTTTTACTTAAAATATGCTGAATTTTATCCTTGGTCATTAATGGATTTATACAATAGGACTTTGTTACAGAAAATGATGCTTCTTTATATTGTTTCAATGCTTTTAAATTTTCATTTATAAAATTTGGGCTTAAGATATCAAATGATTCCATAAACATAACATATTGAGTAGTGACCATTTGAATTGCTTTATTTAATACTTCACCAGGGGTCCCTTCATATTCTAAAAACAAAAAATTATCTTTTGGTATTTGAATTAATTCTTGAACTTTTTTTATATCTTCCCCTACTATTAAAACATTATAACTACAATGCTTTTGCGATTTTATACTTTTGATTGTTTGAAGCAGGCCTTCTATACCGTTTTTTAGAGTTATAACAATTGTAATTTCAGTTTTATCCATTATATACACACCTCACTATTATTCCTTATTTAATAATATTTTATCTATTGCAATATCACTTGATAACCTTTTGTGATCATTAAAGCTTTCATTTAAAAAATCATTTAATTTATTCATGTCATATTTATTGTTTTTAATTACTTCTATCACCTCTTCAAATCTTTCGCAAACGACTCCAGGTGCCTGTTCAAGAGTTCTATGAACACCACGTGTTAATTGATAGAAATCTTTATCGAAAGCATAAAAAATCATAGGTTTTCTTTGTAATGCAAATTCATAAATATTACTTGAAAAATCTGTAATCAACACATCTGTTACATAAAACATTTCATTAATATCACCATAATTTGAAAGATCTTTTATATATTTATTATTTTCTTTAGGAATTTCAATTTTTTCAGTTATAAAAGGATGCATCTTGAAAATAAATGCATATTCATGTTCACATAGTTCTTTAACTAAATTCATATTAATTTTATCATAAGGATAGTATGCTTCCTTTTGTGTATTTCCTCTATATGTAGGTGCAAACATTATAATTTTCCTTCCTAATAATTCAGGAAAATCTTTATAAAATTGATTTTTAAATTCACTGATTTTGTTTTGATTTAAATAGTCATCTAGTCTAGGTAGTCCAGTTGCAATAAAATGATTTCTTGGAATACCAAAAACTTCCTCATAAACTGGTATTAAGCCATTACTTCCTACTAATGCGTAATCATATTTTCTATGGCAAGAATCTTTAGGTAACGGTGATCCTGCTTTTCCAAATCTGGAATATCCAACAGATTTAAACCCAACTCCAGCATGCCATACCTGAATTAACTTTGTATCTTTATACAAAGTTATTGTTTTAAATATAGGAACATAATCATCTACAAAAATGTAATCCTGTTTTGCAATAAGCCATAATAATCTTGACCATGTAAAAAAAGTTTTAAGTTTACTTTGCTGTAATGTTTTTGAAAAAGAATAACTTATTTTGAATTCTTTATCTAGACCTCGTTCCTTTATTCTTGAGTCTATCGCTTTTAAATTACCGCCAATAGGCACTCTAGTTTCTGACATAAACAAAATATGTTTCCCATCTTTTTTTCTTATTTTATTTAGTATTGCGTAAATACTTCTTATTGTTGATTTTGTAACTATAAAAACGATTTTTCGTAATCCTTGCTTTAATGAATTCGATTCCAAAATCACATCTTTTTTTTCTGGATGTTTATTTTTTTTCATGTATGTAGTAAACATGCAAAGTATCAAATCATTTTCATTAATAAGGAACTTATCACCAACTATATTTTGCTGGCTTATTTTTTTTTCTAAAATAGATTTATCTACTATCTGAAAATTTATAATATACGAATAACATTCACTTCCATATCGATATATTTTATCTAAATTTTCTAAGGTATATCCAAATTTAGGGTTTATTGATAAAATATTTTTTTTATCATTTTTCATATAATAAAAGTACCATTTACCATTATCTAATAGTTTTGTATCATTTATATTAACGATATTAATCACTAATTGATTATCATCTGCTTTTCCTAAATTATAATCATTTTTCAAATCTGTAACATAATAATCAAAATCATTGACTTCCTCACCTTCAAATTTAATTGTTAAATAAATACTATGCCATGACATTTCTTTTATTTTAACTTTTCCCATCAGGCGTCACCTCTTATCTTCATATTACTAATGATGAACTCCGCAATATCTTTACTTGCGTTTTTGTGATAAATCACATATTTTTTGCAAAATTTATCTAATTTATCAAAATCATAAGTCGTGTTCTCTATTGCATTTATTAATTTTTTAGGATCTTTACTAATGACACCTGGTAATTCATGCTCATAATCAATAGCCAATCCCCTTACACCAGTATACTTGTACATATCAAAATTATAGAAATATAAAGGAATATTTAATAATGCCGCCTCGTAGATAATGCAAGAATAATCGCTAATCAAAGCATCAGCCACAAATAGCATATCAAATGAATCAAAATCAGGTGTTAATAAAACTTTCAAATTATCTGTATTAAGTTTAGACAAAGGATGCAATTTTAGAACTAAAATTTGATCATCCTTTAAAGATATACTTAATTGTTCTACTGCTTTTTGCATTTCTGACTCATCTTTTCTAAAAGTTGGTGCATATAATATTACTTTTTTCTCTTTCAATTGTGGATATTTTTGGTAAATCTGTTTCTGTTTTTCAATTTTAAAATTTTTATCTTTTAAAAGATCTACTCTAGGTAATGGCATTATTTTAACTATTTCTTTTGAGCAATTAAAACCTTTAGCTAAATCACTAACATAAGCTGGTGAACTAGCTAAAACATAATCATATTGTTCATGCATCCTCATCATTTTAGCTATACTTTTTTGAGTTCCTTCAGCTGTATCAAGCGTAGTATACCCAAATTTTTTCATAGTCCCAATTGAATGCCACATTTGAATAATGCATAATGATTTTTTGTGTTTTAATAACGATACAACAATACAATAAGTATCTAATACAACTACTTTACTTGTTGCTATTTCTTTCATTTGTTTCAACATATGAAAAGCATATTTTATTTTATTTAGAATTGATGAATGTAATCCGCCATCTAAAGTATGGCATAGAAATACAACTTCAATATTTGGATTCAATTTATTCAAAGCGATTTTCAATAGTTTAAAATCTCTAGATGGTTCATTACTCTGTCTAGAAATCATAACAACTTTATCTCTAACGGGTAAAAGTTTTATAAAAAAATATATAAAATTTAAAATAGCTGTTAAAAATTTAATTAGTATTTGCATAATTATCCACCATTTCCTTAATCCTTTATAATTATTTTCTTTAAAAACATTGGCATTTTTATTATAAATTTCAAAAATTTATTTATAAACCAGATAATAGGTATCATGATTATAAATATAATTATTGAAGCTAATACTGCATAGACTTGATTTTTTTGAAACAAAGGAAAAAACGCTTGTAAAATGCGTAATAAAGGAATGTGTAATGCCAAAATAATTAACGTATTTTTCCCAATATATGATAAAGCCTTAAAATGCAAACCACTTCTGAAAACAACATAAATTAGAACAAACGAAAAAGATAAAGATGTAATTAAAGTATACGTAAAATTCCTATATAATTCATTAGATAAATCCACTTGTTTATTTATTAAGCAAAAAAACGAAGCTATGATAACAATTGCAAGAATTTTCAAAAAGGTTTTATTAGCTAAACATTTTTGAAAGTATCTAAAATTTTTCCTTAGTATATAGCCACTACCATAATAAAACTGAGCTACTAAAGCTACATCAAGATGTAATGGAGCATCAAATTCTTCTTTTCCTAAAGGTGCAATTAAACCAGTCAAGCATATAACGCATGACATTATAAATACAGATTTATCGTCCTTTAAATAATGATATAAAGTATAATAAATAATTTGTGTCAAAAACATAGTCATTAAAAACCAAGTTGCATTAGATGGAGCTCTTACAACACTAGCATTGGAATAGAAAATACCAATTAAAACTTTTATAAATGAATCATGTGGAACCATTCCAGTTATTTTATTAATATACCACAAAGGTAAAACCAAAATATTCAACATTATATAGGGATAAACTAATTTTATAATTTTATCCTTTATACATTCTGATATCCGTTCATATTTATTTGGATTAAAAGTAAAGCCAGAGATGATAAAAAATAATGGCATATGAAATGAATATATTACTTTAAACATTAAATGTTTTTTAAATTTTAGTAAAGAATGCCCTAAAATGACTAAATACATAGAAATAGCTTTTAACTGATCTAGCCAAATTAATCTTTTTGAATTAACACAAATCGTATTATCCATAAAAACCTCCTTTTTTATCATTAGATAGAGCAAAAGCAACAACTAATTGTTGCTGCCTTATTTCTTTGAAAATAGTCTATCAAAAAAACCTAGTTTAACATCATGTATAACACGTTGTTCAAATTTTTCTTCAAGCTTTTTTTTCTTTTCTTTATCACTTAAAGCATTATATTTATCCACATATTCAGAATAATGATCGCAAACCTCATCAATATTCCCAATTTCTACCAATTTTCCACCCTCAATCCACATTCCTGTTTTACAAAATTCTCTTACTTGTGGTAATGCATGAGATATAAAGAATATTGTTTTACCTTCCTCATCACGTAATTTTTTCATACGGTTCATACATTTTTGAGCAAACCCTTTATCACCAACTGATAATGCTTCATCTACAATAAATATATCTGGATCTAATGCCAAAGATATAGAAAATCCAAGTCTAGATTTCATTCCACTTGAATATTTTTTTACTGGTTGATAAAGAAAATCGCCTAATTCTGCAAATTCAATTACATCATCTGTTATTTCTTGAATTCTTTTTTTAGAAAGTCCCATTAAAGCACCTTTAACATTAATATTTTCTAACCCTGTAAGTTGCTGATTTAAGCCTGTATTGATAGATATTAGCGCTTGTTCCCCATTAATAGTCATTTCTCCACCATCAATATCAGAAATGCCTGCCAATATTACGGACAAAGTAGATTTTCCAGAACCATTTGTTCCTAAAATCCCGACAACATCGCCTCGTTGAATTTTCATACTTATATCCTTCAGAGCATAAAAGCTTTCATGATCATTACTTTTTTGACCATCTTTTTTTTGTAATTTATATATTTTAGAAACATTTTTTAATTCCACAGCATATTGACTACTCTCATACATATTTTTTGACATGATATCACCTCGTTAAATTAAATCAATAAATTTGCGTTTAAATTTATACATTAGCATACATCCTATACCAAAAAGCACTAATACTACACACCAAAAATATAAACCTTGAGCAGGATGTGCTAAGATTGATTTATCATAAAATACTGAATCACGATATCCATTCACTATATAGTATACTGGATTTAATTTCATTAAAGAATTTAAAAGATTATGAAAAGGTACTTTAGCATCAAAATGGCAATCCCATATAACGGGAGAAAAATACATTAACATTCGCATTAATGATGTTATTAGTTTTCTTACATCTCTCCACAACATAGTCAATACTGATAAGATCAAAGATACTGCTTCTACAAAAGCAAATGCACAAATAGCATAATATATCATTCCTAACCAATAAAAATTAGGATAATATCCGCATATCAACAATGTTACAATAGCAATTGCTAACATACATAAATGATTAAAAAATTCTTTCGCACATATTGTCGCAGGTAAAACACTTACTGGAAACTTCATTTTAGTAATAACGCTTGTTTTAGAAAATACAGCGCTACAACCATTTTGAATACAGGGTTGTATAAACCACCATGCTGCATAACCAATAACTAACCAAGGTAGATATTCAACTTTCCCAATTGGTTTTTTATGCCATGCAATTCCAAAAATCAGCCAATAAGTTAGAACTTGAATAGCTGGAGATGCAAAATTCCAAAATAAACCAAATTTAGAATCTCGCATATCTGCAAGTAATTCGTATTTTGCTATACAGAATATACGGTATAGATTTGTAAAATTTTCTTTTAAAACATATTGAATACTCTTAAACATAATAGTAACTCCTTCATCTTTTTTCATCATTGATATACAAAAATCATACACAGCCGACCATATTATACTACAGAAGACAATAAGAAACTAGAAAACTTTTAAATTTTCGTTATTTTCACATTTTCAGACTAATGAAACGCTTAATTTTTCTGATATTTCTGATTTTTTCCTTTCAAATTTACCACCATGATCCCTATTACAACAAGTAATAAAGCCATAATTCCCTGCAAACTAAAAGCCTGTGAGCCTTCCTGCAGAATAATTGCAGACAACAAAACACCAAATAATGGGTTCATAAAGCCATAGATACTTACTTTACTTACAGGATTATACTTCAACAGAATACCCCATAATGTATAGGCTACAGCTGATATAAAAGCCAGATATAATGTAATTAGATAAGATGATAAATTACCAAAACAGATTTGTCCACCCATCACAAATCCAATTCCAGCAAGTACGATTCCTCCAACAAAAAACTGACCTCCACTCAACATGACAGGATCATCTTCATTTCCAAATTTCTTAATAAAACCACTAGATAAAGCATAAGCAACCTGCGCCAATAATACAAAGCCTTCTCCCATAATCGAAAAAGAAGCATCTAATTGAGCACTAGGAGTTATATTGATGATAACAATTCCAGCAAATCCTAAACAACATCCTATCATTTTTCTTTTACTTAATTTTTCAAAATGGAAAATAAAACTGGAAACTAAAATCGCTAAAAAAACATTCATCCCTGTAATTATTGCACCTTTTACTCCACTTGTATGTGCAAGTCCTACATAGAAGAAAAAGTATTGCCCAATTGTTTGAAATAATGCTAAAATAGCAATTCTTTTTCCACTTCCTCTTTTAAACTGAATACATCTTTTTGTTAGTATCATCTGTAGTAGTAATACCATTACACCAGCCAGCATAAAACGAATACCAGCAAACAATAGAATTGATGGTGTATCTTGTGCATTAATCTGTAATAATGCGTAACCAGTCTTGATAGATGGTGTTGCACTTCCCCATAAAAAGCAACAAAGCGCTGCCAACAACAAAACAACTGGACCTTTACTTAAATATTTCTTCATTTCTACCATATGTTCTCTCCTTATTTCAAAACTTTGCTTATTATACTACAAAAATTGGAAAATTCTATCAATATATAAACTCATTATATGAGAAAAGCGATAGAATCCCCTTATACAAGCTTTGAAATCTAATTTTTTATTTTCCCATTAACAAATAAGAATCATAGCATATTTCAGCTTTTTTACTTTGCATAATTAGTAATCAATACTAATGGTGTCATATTTGACATAGAAAATAATGTTAGAACATCTTTTTAAAACACCACTTTTTCTTTATTATCGATCATCACAATATCTATTAAATAATTCTTTTGCTTCTGCTTTTCGCTTTAAAGGCTCATTCAGTAAATATTCAATCAATGTAGATATAGATTGTCTACAGTCCTTATCTTCTAATTCAGCTAACGAAACAATCAGTGAAAACAATAAATCTTCTGATTTTTCGTTATGATTTAGATCCTGATAAACCTTGTCAATATCTTCATTTAGTAAATCTTTGACAATCTTTGCACCTTTTTCATTTAATGTAAAGCATCTGTTTAAACAAAGCAGCATCTGTAATCTTAATTCAACTGATTCTACTTCTTCTATTTCATCATATAATGTATTCAATGTTTCATCATAATCTCCAAATTCTTCATCCACATCATATTCTGCTTCTGATACCCTTAATGCAAATTCCTCTAATTCCGTAACATCTAATGAATAAGGTTTTTTCATCACAGGTAATTGAGGATGATCTTTCAGATACATCAAAGCAGCAACCTCATGTTTACAATCATCCATATACTCACAATTACATTCTAAATTTACTTCTCCATCATCAAAATGAATGATTACTGTATAAAGAATTGTGCCTTTTACCTTGCATATGACAGTTTTTTCATCGAATGCATAAGCTTCTTTGACTTCACCTTCTTCATAAAGTTCTATACCTCTACTCTAGATTTTACCTTGAAATAGATTGAATACATATTCTGGCAACGTAAATGTGTAATACTCCATATGCCTTATCTCCTTTATCTTTTTAATTGTTTAATATCTACTTGTAAATCTTTGTAAGAATAACCATATTTTATACACCAGCCAATACAGGCTAAAGTGATTTCGTTTTGTTCATAGCATTCAAAATCCTTTAAGATATTATATTTTCGAAATGCATCTTTACAGTTGCGAAATGCTTTCCTACCATAAAAGCAATTATATAAATAATCTGTATCGTAGCGATTAGGATTTAGTCGATCAATAAACCGCTTTAATATTTCTTTCTTATCCAATTCTATTCGATATATTTCATCTTCTTCATCAATATCCATATACATCATATCATCATCTGTATAAAATGATTTTGTTGTTTCATCATAATATCCGTCATTTCCATAAGATGTTTCTTGCATTGATGCTTCCAATATCATGGTATCTATCTGTTTTAATTTCATATTTTTAAATGATGGTATCTTCTGTTTAGGAAACATTTTCTTGATTCGCTTTAGTAATTCCATATCAGTTTTATTTTCTGTTTCATATGCTTCTATATAACAAAGATAGTAACTTAATAAATCAGTTGCATATAAATACTTCAAATCATCAATGGTATCATAATGAAAATATGTACAGGTTTGTTCAATTTGATCAATGAATGATGGTAGCATTTCATGTGCTAAATACCAATTGCTTTCTTCATATTCATAATCTCCATTCAAAAAGCTGCAATCTTCACTGATATTATCAAAATATCGATAAGGTAACTTATCGTTTCGACAAGCAAGCGTTAGAATAGAATCCAGCATTTGATGTTTATTTATCATCGAATATTCTTCATCAAAACCTGGAAACATACAATCTTTTGAAAAAAGTTCTTTCATTGCATCTTCAACATTTGAAAATCTTTTAAGATGTTGTATACAATCCTCTTCATCTTTAAACAAACGCATATGGATCAAATATTGTATGGCATCTTTTGTATTCATTTGTGAAATCATCTTTTTAAAGTTTTCCTGCTGTTTGAAAAAGTCATGTTCTTTCATATACGTATACTCCTTTTCTAAAATTTATCGATTATCTTTGTATGCTTCATTTGTTCTTCAAAATTCATTATTATTCATACTCTTCATAATCCATATAGTTAGAAATAACATCTATTTGATGATATTCCCTAATCACTTCCTCCATCATATTTTTGCTTGTAATTTTATCATATCTAGTTACATTTTTGATTAATGTTGCTTTGACATCATACATTTTTTCCTTAGACCACTTATTTACCGTATCTAATAGTTTCATAAGTATTCCTCATTTCTTGTATAGCTTTATAGTATCACAGAAACAAGGATTCCATTAACAAAAAAATAATTTCATTTTATATTAAGCATTTCTTTACAAATCGCAATTCTTTTTTTAGGAAATTCATCATAGCATTCCCTTCGCACAAATCCTCCACTTTCTAAATTCATCTGACAATGTATAGCTGCCTCAAACCAGTACATTGCCTGCATCCACTGTCCTCGATCAAACAAATGCTGACCTATATCACAACATAATTCTGCACGTGGAACATCATATAAAAAACTTTCAAAATAACAACGTAGTGCATCTTCTTCCCGATTCACATAGTAACAGCAATACCCCATCATCTCACAGGCATCAATATTATTTTCAATCCAGCCTTGTTTCCCATTTAAAAAGGCTTGGAATTGATCAATTGCTTCTGCATATCTTTGATGATAGTATAATTCTCTTGCATAATAAAATTGTTCTCTTGGTGAGAAAGAAACACCTTTTTGTATCAAACCTTCAAATATTTTTATATTACGATCAGGGTCTGCCACATGTTCTTTGCGATGTGTAATCGCAATGTCTTCATATTGCAGTTTTCCTATCAAAGGAATCACTTCATGAATCACTCCCTGCCACTTTAAATGACTATTGGCATTGATCAAACGCTCCCGATAATACGTGAATACAGGATTCCCGTCTTGATCGAATGCGGTATGATATTTCATCAATACGATATCCACATCTAAAGTCAGACGTTGTTTTAAATCTTTGATTTTTTGTATATCCTCATCTAATATGACATCATCCGCATCTAACCACATCCTGAAATCCTTTGTTGCTTTTTCAAATGCGAAATTTCTTGCCTTACTAAAATCATCGCACCATACAAAATCAAATACCTTATCCGTATATGTTTCCGCAATCTTACGACTTTGATCATCACTTCCTGTATCAACAATAATCATTTCATCTGCGAATTGTTTTACACAGTTTAAGCAGCGTGCCAGAACATCCTCTTCATTTTTTATAATCATACAGACACTGATTTCTATCATATCCATCCCCCTATGTACAGGCAGGTTTCCCTGCCCTTATGCATTGATCTGATATGCCACCAGATAGGCATTCACGGTATTATTGCGACAGCATAATGTGATACAGTTTTGACTATCCGCAAGCAGACCTAATTCATCCCCCTCATTTAATGTAAGAATACATACCCCGCTGACAAGTGTATTCTCACATATTGCTGGCATTCTGCTTTCTTCTATCAACATGGAATGATTTAACTCCAATGCGATACTATCTCCATCACATGGTGCATTTCCAATCAACATACCATATTGGACCACATAAGTGCCTGGCTGATGAATGATTAAACTTTGAAAATCATTTGATACGCCTAATCCATAGTTGATATTACTGACATCAAAAGCTACTGGTGCTTGTGAACAGGCTTCTTTTCCACTATAGGAATATAACGCTCCACTGGCAAATTGTGGCATAACTGCAGACTCTCCAGCAGGACCTGTTGCTCCCATGACACCTTGTGGTCCTTGTGCACCTGTTGCTCCAGTTAATCCCCTAGGGCCTTGTAACCCCATAGGGCCTGTTGGTCCAGGAATCCCCTGCATACCAGGTGTGCCTTGTGGTCCTGTTACCCCTTGTGGACCTCTTGGGCCTTGTAATCCTTCTCTACCCTGTTGTCCTTGTAAACCACGCGGACCTTGCGGACCACGTGGACCTCTTGGACCCATTGGGCCTACACAACAGGATGACTGTGTACAATTCTGTTGAAAATCATCATTAAAATCATTGTTGAAATCATTGTCATAATCACAATTGCAGCCACAATCACAGCAATCCTCACATCCGCAATCATACTCATATCGATTCTGATACATAGCATGTCCCCTTTCTTGTGAAACACTTCTTTGCTGTTTCAATTTACTATATGCCTGATTCATAAATGTGTTCCTGTCCTATATTTTTCGCCTATGCAAAACAGCGCAATAAACACTCTGTCAACGTTTCCCCATGCTTCGCAATCATATCAAAATCCTCCGGTTTTACCCTTGTTAAGGTTGTCTTATAATCAGCTACTTTCTTTACATCCTGATCATTTAAAGCAGATACCAGTAATTCATCTTTTTGATTTTGTGTTAATTGACAATGATCTAATATTTCATCAACATGTGCATTGATTTTGATATACAGTCCTCGATGATACATTTGAAAATAATTCATAACACTTCTGCTTTTTAAAGATTCTACCTGATCCATATTGATATCTAATAACCGTTTTAAGTTTTGGATAGAAAAACTCATATGCCGGCTTTGATGTTCAATATTGCCAGAGGCATTGCTTATAATCAAATAGTCGATATCATCAGAAAGACCTGGATGTTCATCAATATGAAATAAGGGATCTAAGCCCATATTATCGTAAACCCCACCATCCCATAAATGTAAGATTTGGTCTTGTGGAATGATTGGATTTGCATGATCATCTATCCAGTGGTAATCTTTGGTTTTTAATTTATATGGACCAATGAACACAGGAAAACCTGCACTTGCTGCCATGGCATGTGTCAACATAAAATGAGGCTTTACGACATAGCCACTTTGTAAAGAACCCATCTGTGTGGTATCCATACGAAAATCCTTTCCTGTTTCATAAGCGGTAGTATTGATTGTCCATTTGGGATAGACAAAAATATCTTGTAGACAGCCACTTACTTTCCAGCGTTTTTCCATTACATTCGCTAACAGATTTACTTTCTTATCCCAATAATAAGGTTCTACGATTAAACGCAATATCGCATTCCATTGGATATCTTTTTGTGTAATCATCGCTTTAATTTTAGGCAATACAGAAGTTAAGAATACATCATCATTTGGCCAACAGTTTCTATTACAGCCATAAATCAAACCCATACAAATACTTGCGCCTGATACGGTAGAAATATGGGATACCTGAGCTAACATCTTATGCTTCGCCAAGGCTTTTAAAACACCCAGATGAAATACTGCTGCACGCATGCCTCCACCGGATAATGCCAATCCTATTCGCTTTTTCATTATTTTCACCTATTGCATTATATGAAAGCATCTTCTACATGTACAAAAAAGCTCAATCCAATGGATTGAACCTCCTGAATCATTCATGCTTTGGAAATAATACTTCTGTGACAAATCGTTGTGCTTCCTCAACATCTTTTTCATGCACATACAATTGATAAGCATCGCCTAACTCATCATAACCAAATTCTGATTTCGTCGTACGTACCAGATATTCAATATTCTCTTTATCTAATATTTCCTTTACCCGCTCTAAATTTTCTTTGGTATATGTGGAATATACCACAACTCTATTAAATATTGTCAACATGTATGTGACCCCCTTTTTTTCCTTTGATTCTTATATCTTCATTATACACTTGATTTTGTAAAAATTCTTAAAAAAACAATCAAATAATGAATTACTTTCTATTTACGTAAGAATGGAAGATTTGTATGAGAAAATAGAAAAAGCATCAAAACTTGTGTATAATAAGAACAGGTGGTGAACTTATATGTATAAAATAATGATTATAGAGGATAATGAAAAAATAAGAAATGAATTAAGTGATTTTTTAGGTAAAAACGGTTATGAAACACTTGCGCCTGATGATTTTGAACATGTTATGGAAACAATCCATCAACAAAAACCTGATCTATTATTACTGGATTTAAATCTTCCAGTATATGATGGTCATTTTATCTGTCGTGAAGTACGTAAAACCAGCAATCTGCCAATAATTATCGTCACAAGCCGTGATTCTGATATGGATGAATTGATTTCCATGAATTTAGGTGCAGATGATTTTGTGACCAAGCCTTATAATCTGCAGATTCTGTTAGCAAGATTATCCCGCGTACTTCAAAGGACCTATGAACATGCCAGCAGCAACATCTTATCTATTCATGATATTGCTCTTGATGTTAGTAAAAGTACCCTTACCTATCAGGGAAAAACAATTGATTTAACCAAAAATGAGCAACGCATCATGCATTGTTTGTTTCAGAATAAAAATAAAATCGTATCCCGCAATGAGCTGATGCAGCATATGTGGGATTGTGACTTGTTTGTGGATGATAATACTTTAACTGTCAATATCAACCGTCTGCGTAAAAAGCTGGAATATCTTCGTTTAGATGATCTGATTCAGACAAAACGTGGTATGGGGTACATCATTTATGAAGACTAGTGCCTATATTAAAGAAAAGCTATATTTGATATGCATTGCCTTTTTAACATCATGTATTACCATATTATTTCTATCCGCAATCAACGTCAATCATGAAATGATCTTGGTGGTATCTTTCCTGTTTTGGGGAATGGTGCTTGCTATTTTGATTATTGAATATCTTCGACGTGTGGGTTATTATCGTCGTCTACAAGAAACCCTTACGCAGCTGGATAAAAAATATCTTATCACTGAAATCATGGAAGAACCTCTTTTTATGGATGGAAGAATCATGTATGATACATTAAAAATTGTTGATAAAAGTATGAATGATTATGTAAACAGCTATAAGATCACACAAAAAGAATACAAGGAATATGTCGAGATGTGGGTACATGAAATTAAAACACCACTGGCTGCCGCAAAACTGATTATTTCTAATAATCCAAATGAAGTTACACATAGTATCTATGAGGAAATTGAAAAGGTGGAAACATATGTTGATCAGGCGTTATTTTACGCCCGCAGCACTTCTGTGGAAAAAGATTATGCGATCAAAGAAATGCAGCTTGCCCCAACGATTTCAAAGGTGATTCGTAAGCACTCTAAAACCTTTATCTATGAAAAAATCAAAATCACATTAACAGATCTGGATAAAACGATATACAGTGACTCTAAATGGCTGGAATTTATATTTGATCAAATTATCACCAATGCTTTAAAATATACTCCATCACAAAGTGGTGAAATAAAAATCTATACAAGTGAAGAACCACAAATGACTTATGTTCATATACAAGATAATGGTATAGGAATCCCTGCAACAGATCTGCCAAGAATCTTTGATCGTGGCTTTACTGGAAATAATGGAAGAAAGAATGAAAAAGCTACCGGTATGGGATTATATTTATGTAAAACCCTGTGTGATAAATTATATCTAAAGATTTCCGCATCCTCTGTGCCTTCAAAAGGTACCACAATCACCATTGGTTTTCCAGCAAGTGATATGTATCGAATGCATTCATAATCATAAAATCTTAAAGTTATGGAAGGGAAAATCACACCCTTCCTTTTCTTCCTTACAAGAATGTAAGGATAATGTAATAGACATCCATGGAAGAACTTTTCAGAAACCATTAAACTATAGGTGTAAGGAAGGTGAACCAAAATGGAAGCACTATGGAAATATCGTTTTGAAATTTGTATCGCCTGCTCAGGAGCTTTGTTATTTATCAATATACTGCTGCCTGATTTTCTAAGTGATGGCATCAATCTTTGTATGTTGTTTCTATTTCTGATGTCCATCATCCTATTGAAATTATCAACAATCAATGAACATTTGAAAACTAAAATTCATCAAGGAGGAAATTTATGAAAAACATTTTATCAGTTGAGCATATTGAAAAGTATTATGGTAATAAAGGAAATCTGACAAAAGCTGTCGATGACATTTCTTTTCAGGTAGATGAAGGAGAATTCGTCGGTGTCATGGGACCTTCTGGTTCTGGTAAAACAACCCTATTAAACTGTATATCTACCATTGATACAGTTACCAGTGGACATATCTTCATCAATGGTTCTGATATTACAAATATCAAAAAGAATAACTTAAGCAAATTCCGTCGAGAAGAATTGGGCTTCATCTTTCAGGACTTTAATCTGTTGGATACATTAACTGCCTATGAAAACATCGCTATCGCTTTAACCATTCAAAAAGTCAAAGCCAGTGAAATCGATCGTCGTATCAAAGAAGTTGCGATGAAGCTGGATATCATGGAAGTCTTGCAGAAATATCCTTATCAAATGAGTGGTGGTCAAAAACAACGTGTCGCAAGTGCGCGTGCCTTAATCACCAACCCAAGTCTGATTCTGGCAGATGAGCCTACTGGCGCATTAGATTCTAAAAGCAGTCGTATGTTGTTAGACAGTATGGAAAAATTAAACACAGAATATAACGCAACGATCATGATGGTTACTCATGATGCATTTACCGCATCTTATGCACACCGTATTCTGTTTATCAAAGATGGTAAAATCTTTAATGAATTGATTCGTGGAGAAGATTCCCGTAAAGAATTCTTTAACCGTATCATGGAAGTTGTGACATTATTAGGAGGAGAAAACGGCAATGTACTTTAAACTTGCCCTGCGTAATGTCAAGAAAAGCTTTCGGGATTTCTTGATTTACTTTATCACACTTGCCTTCTCTGTATGTCTGTTTTATATGTTTAATTCTTTCCAGGAGCAACAATATGTCATGCAGCTAACCACGGCACAGACAGATATCGTGGAATCTTTATCCCGAATCATGAGTAGTCTGTCAATCTTTGTGGCAGTTGTACTGGCTTTCTTAATCTTATACGCTAACAATTTTCTGATCAAAAGACGCAAAAAAGAACTTGGTGTATATACCTTGCTGGGTATGCCAAAACATCAGATTTCACGTATTCTGGTGTATGAAACATTCTTAATTGGTTTATTGTCTTTAATATCCGGCCTGATTATCGGCTTTTTCCTATCACAGCTGCTTACGGTTGTGACAGCTCATTTATTTGAAGTACAGTTGAACTATACCTTTGTCTTTTCCTTTAAAGCTACCATCATGACTATCTTGTCTTTTACACTTATTTTTGTGGTAATCATGATCTTTAATTCCTTTATACTGAATCGTTACCAATTGATTGATTTATTAAATGCTGATAAAAAACACGAACAGTTAAAAATCAAAAATATCTGGGTATCTGTACTAATCTTTATTATCTCCATTATCTGTATCGGATGGGCATATTATAAAGGAATTCATGAAGGCTTATTAGCAATCGAACTATTAGGACCAATCATTCTAGCAGGAAGTATTGGTACAGTATTGTTCTTTTTATCACTGGCAGGTTTTATGTTGACGATTCTACAAAACAGTAAGAATCTTTATTTCCGTAATCTGCACTGCTTTATCGTTCGTCAGATTCATGCCAGTGTCAATAGTAACTTTTTATCCATGAGCGTGGTATGTATTATGCTATTATTAAGTATCGGCGCATTATCCTGTGGAATCAATATGAGTAGTATTTTAAATAAAACAATAAAATTCTCTACTCCTTACGATTATACATATACCAATCATATGCATTACTATGATTATGAAAAAGATGAATTTGATTTATACACAACTTCTCCTTTAAATATTGAAAAAGCTATTGATGATATTCACTTAGATCCATCATATATTGCATCTAAAACGATAGCACGCACATATATGGATAAAGATTTATCCACTTCAAATCCAGTATTTATTGATCATATTAAAAAACAAGATATCAAAGATTACTTTAAAAATCAGATTGGTTTTGTGGAAATCGTATCCCTGCATGACTATAACACAGCACGCCAAGCTTATGGTATGGATCCCATTCAATTAAAAGATCATGAGGCTTACTTATATAGCAATTATGAAATGGTCATGGATGGTGTAAAAGAAATTATATCTAAACATCCTGAAATTTCTGTATTTGATCAAAAAGTTAAAGTCGTCAATGATGACTTTGAACGTGTATCCTTATTTACAACCGTTGATAATGGTTCCATGGAATATATGACGCTTGTTGTCCCTGATGCTATAATCCCTGCCAATGCAATTATACATGATGAATATTGGAACGCAAATCTAACAGATAAAATCACACCAGAAAAATTTAGCACATACTTTAAAGATCAGATGTATAAAACATATGATGTTCCTGAGGATATCCATCGTTTCCTACAGGAATATTACATAATGGATAAAGATAATGTTTATCAATCCAGTAAAGGATTATCCGTAACCTTTACTTATATAGGCATCTATTTAGGTATCGTATTTATGATTGCAAGTGCTGTGATTCTTGCGCTTCAGCAGTTATCTAATGCGGATGAAAATAAAAAGCGTTATCTTATCCTAAATAAAATTGGTACGGATCAAAAGATGATCAATCGTACAATTTTCTTAGAAATTGCAGTATATTTCTTACTGCCACTGCTGCTTGCCATTGTTCATAGTATCGTTGGTATTCAGATTGTGAATAATATTATGGTTATGTTTGGAAAAGGAAATATCTTTGTATCTGCTCTGTTTACCGCTGGTATCATCGTTTTAATCTATGGTTCTTATTTCTGTGTAACCTATATTGGATATAAAAACATTTTGAAGTCTTAACAAAAAAGTGCAAAAAAATTGCACTTTTTTAATTTATATATGATAGCAATTCAGAATATGCTTCTTTATGAAATTTAATATAGCTTCTTTTAAATTCTGCAAACATAGATTTTTTATCTAAAAAACCTTTTAGCGTTCGCTTAACTATGATTGAGTGGTCACCATTTCTATAACGCTCTAAAGTATCAAAAAAAACATTCATTTCACTCAATAGTGCATTTAATCTCATTTGACTTTTATTTTCTCTCATTCCTGTATTTTTTTTATTGAATACTTCCATCATTAATTTTGCAGTAATGACAGCCTCATAATCATTTTCATTTTTTGCTCTAACAACTATATTTTTCCCATTAAATATAAAATCTATGCATTTCTCAGGATCCCGTTTACAACAATCCAAAACATTATCATCATATATATCTTGATTTTTTATACTATTACAATGTCCACAAGACAAAAACAAATTGTCCCAATCAAATTTTCTATCTAAATATTTACCATTTTTATGCGGCAATCGATGTTCTATTTGAGGATCTTGTAATGGAGCTATACCACAGATATAGCATTTATTATGAAAATCATTTATTAATTGCTTTACAACATCTTTTCCATCATATCTCCCGTTTACCTTTTTAGATTCTGTTTCTAATGATTTTGGAGCTGGATAACTTCTTTCAATTTTGATCATTGCAAATCTGTTCTCCTTTCAAACTCCAATTTTAAAGCCTGATATTCTGTCGTAATATCTAATGCTAAATAATCCGGAATTTCCTCTAAAAACATTTGTAATCGTGCTATTTCACTAAAATCTTCATCCTCTAACTGCTCTTTTTTTACTAATTCTTTATAACGGTTAAATTTTTCTTCTAAATCTTTAGACAGTAAATTTACGTTAAAATAGCTTTCGATAATACCCTCATATGGAATATCGTTTAATCCATTTGGAATTAAGGTATGATTTTCTAAATCGTAAATTACTGCATTGTTAATACTGTTTATTACAAAAGGTGAATGCGTTGTAACGATAAATTGTATATTAGGAAAAAAACTAGTTAAAAGTTGCAAAATATTTTTCTGTAATTCCAGATGTAAATGTGTTTCTATTTCATCAATTAAAACAATACCAGGCATACGATATTCAAATTTTCTATTTGTATATTTTTCCATTCGCATGATAATATCTACTACGATATCTAAAATAGCTGCGTATCCACTGGATAAGGTATTAAAATCAAATTTTTCTCTATTTTGCATACTAATATAGAATTGAAATTGTTCTTCATCAAAAATCAATTTAATTGATTCATCTCCAAAAATACTTTTTAATAATTTTTCAAGAGATTGAAACCATTCATCAATCTGATCTGCTTTTTCTTTTTTATTGCCTGTTAATGCTAATGCCTGTGTAACTTTTAAATCAACTAAATATTTCACAAATTTCGTGCTCGGCTTTTCATTTATCGAATATTTTTCATTAAAATTAACTTTCTCGACATTTTTCACTTCTTCTGTTTTAAAAACTCTATCTGCGCTGTAATATGCTAGAATCATATTACCATTTTGAAACGCTCTATACATATCAGCTGTTTCCACATTAAAACTGATTTTTAAACCTTTTCTTGTTTCTTGAATTTTATCCTCATAAAATTGAATTTGTGCTTCACATTGATTTATTTCCTGAATATTATTTTGCTGTTTCAATTCTTCTAATCTGTTTTTATAAAACACAAGGGAATCTTCATAATCATTAAATGAACGATCATCAGCAACACTTTTTAAATAAATTGATAATGCTTCTAATACACTTGTCTTTCCACTGCCATTTTTACCTGTTATTATTAAATTTTTTCTCTTCTCACCAAATAAAGGAATATTAATATCTTTTAAATGCCTTACAGAATCAATTTTTATATTAGTGATATAAATTTGTTTCATAATTACCTCCAATGTCTCCTTTATGGTATTATTATAAAAGAGAACTACACGATTGTGTTTTCCATTTTATTATAGCCTTAAAAATAAGTTATTACAATAACATTCTCCCCATATATGTAATGCCACTTTGATAATTGAAGACAATATAAAAAGTGCAAATTTATGCACTTTTATATTGATAAATCTTTTCTTTTGAAAATCATCACACCCAATGTAAAAAGCAGAACTGCGCCAACATATAGGATGCCTACACTCCATAAAGCACCTTGATCCATAGTGATAATCTCTTCTGGTCGAAATAAAGTTAATGGTGTTACATATTTTAGATTTTCTAATTTATCTCCAACTTGTGACAGCATCTGAATCAATACAGAAACAATACATAAAGCAGCGCCTACCCCTGTCGCAAATCTTGTTTCATTAAAGATACATGCAAATAGAAAGCACATACTTGCAAAAAACAACATCATGCCATATAAACCAATATTTAATGTCAGGAAAGCAGAAAGATCAATTCCTTCATCAAACATTAAATTTCCACATATAATAACCAAAATCGTTACATACGCAACTAAAATCAATATACCCATTGCAAGCATACACAACTGTGTCAGAATGATTGTTGAGCGCTTGTGTGGTGTTGACAGTAAATAAGCCATAGAACCACGATCTACATAACGTACAATCAAACGATGACACATAAGGATTACGAAAATCAATGGAAAAACAATCAGGATAAACCCATATAAATAATTTGCGATGAATTCGATTAATGTTGAACCAGGGTTGCTCATTCCAAATGCTTCAAATACGCCTGGCATAGATTCTTTAAACATCTCTAAACTTTCTCCAAGTTTTGGATCATACATTGCCACAATCAATGAGCTATATAAGCTGAGCACCAGTAAAAACAATAAAATAACTTTTATATTTGCTTTGCATTCCCTTTTCCACAATGTTTTAGAAATCATTGATCTTCACCTCCATAATACTGCATAAACAGTTCTTCCAGACTTTGTGTACGCATTTGAAGATCCCGAATGGTATATTTCGATAAATCTTTGATAAATGCATCCACCTGTCCCTTTAAGGTGATCATGATTTCTTTTCCATCCCTTGTACATCCTTCATGGTTTTCCACAAATGCGATTGCATCCTGCTCATTTTCAAAACGCACTTCATAGATTTTTCGCTTATTATGACGTAATTCTTCCATATCTTTTGTGGCGATAATACAGCCATCTTTTATGATGACAACACGATCACATGTATGTTCAACTTCTTCAAAGATATGACTGGACATCAAAATTGTTTTCCCTTTGGCTTTTTCTTTTTTGATTAACTCCACAAATTTACTTTGCATCAAAGGATCGAGTCCACTGGTTGGCTCATCCAAAATTAAAATAGAAGGATCCTGCATAAAGGCAATCACAATGCCAATCTTTTGTTTCATCCCTTTTGACATTCTGCGAATCTTTCCTTTTGGATCTAATTCTAAATAATCAATCAATTCCTGTGCTTTGGAAAAATCTTTGATATGTTTCATATCTGCCATAAAATGGATAAACTCAATTCCTGTCATATCCTCCATAAAGGCAATTTCTCCAGGCAAATATCCAAGCTGTGCCTGTACCTTATCTGCATCCTTGAAACAATCTAGACCCATGATGGATACACTACCTTTATCTGGTGCAATAAATCCCATCAATTGACGAATGGTTGTAGTTTTCCCAGCACCATTAGGTCCTAGAAAGCCCACCACTTCCCCTTTTTCTACTGTAAAGCTTACATCAAATACACCTTTGTGATCCCCATAATCTTTGGTAATCTGGTGAATTTCTATCACACTCATAAATACTCCTTTCGATAGACCATCTGTTTAAACATTTCTTCCCAGCGATCATAATCTTCCATAATTTCATTGATATCCAGTTTTTCTTTTGTTTTTTGCTTCGTACGAATATAACCATCAGCCATCCATTGCAGCATCTGAAAGATATAAAATGGATCGATTCCTTCCTTGAATTTAAAAAGATCAATATGTGAAAAATAATCTGTAAACATTGTATTCACTTTTTGTTGGATATCCTGCGTTATTTTTTCTGCAATATTTTCATCATTCATATAATATGCTTTCATACAAAACTCCATAATATAAGCATGATTTGCGATTAATTCCATTTTCTTATCTGCGCCAAATCGCATAATTTCAAAGAAATCTGTTTTATTTTTTACACCTGCTTCATCAATTGTATCTACTAATAATTGTAGACAATATTGATAAACGTATTGATATAAGCTCTTTTTATTTTTAAAATAATAAAACAATAAACCTTTTGATATCCCTGCTTTTCTTGCAATTTCATCGGTCACTGCATGTTTGTATTCATTTGTGCCAAATACTTCCATTGCCGCATCAATGATACGCATTTGCTTTTCTTCTGTTAATTCCAGAAATTTCTCATTCATCTTTTTCCTCCATCACAAAGCATTAACTGACCTGGTCAATTACCATTGTAAAGCATTGACTATTTTTTACAAGCCCCCTTTGATATAAATTCGATATATTTATAAAAAGGCGTTGTCTATTTCTAGAAATATTCTTATTAATCATGCAGTCATGATGTTTATGAGCATATCCTATTTTGCTCATAGTTTATGCTGAAAAACGCCTTTTTATAGTTTTTGTACTGATATGACATACAATATAAAAGGCATAATAAAAAAATACACTTTATTCATATATATGAGTCAGTGTATTTTTATAAAACTAATTTAATTGTTGTTTTCTTCATTTACCAATATGATGTTTTCACATGCTTCTTTAATTTTTTTCAATTCTTCTGGTTGCATGCGATCATCACTAATCAATGTATCAATCGCATTAATATCACATAGACTCCAGCGCTTAACTAAGCCATATTTAGAACTGTCCGCACATAAAATGATATCTTTTGATGATTCCATCATTGCTTTTTTTATGAGTATATCATCATAATCTGTATGTGTGATACCACATTTAAAATCAAATGCAGATGTTGCCATAAAATACTTATTTGCATTCAATGATTTTAAGATATCTACAGCAGTTGGTCCATAAATATCAAATGAATCTTTATGTTTCATTCCACCTAAGATGATCAATGAAATATTTTCATTTTCAGACAAGGTATATGCTACCTTTAAATCATTCGTAATAACTGTGATATTTTCTAAATCTTTTCTTGCAAGTAATGCTCTGGCAAGATAATACATCGTACTGCCTGAATCTATGATAATAGATTGATTATTTTCAATCATTGATACTGCTTTTTCCGCAATTTGTTTTTTATAATCTTTATTATAAACTTCTTTTTTACTGCTGGATAATTCAAATACCTGTGAAGCTATTTTACTAACCACACCACCATGGACCTTTTGAATACTGCCTTCATTTTCTAAATCTGTTAAATCACGATTCAGGGTAGCTTTTGATACCTGAAATTTATCAAGCAGTTCCGCAATTGTCACATGTCCTTTCAAATTAATATATTGTTGAAGATCAATTTGACGCTGAAATTTCATCATATCAATTCCACTATCCTTCCATAATTAAACGTTTCAAACTTAATATACCATCTCTTTTCTATATTTTCAATCAATTTTAGCCCTGTTCAGGTATATAATTCACAGAAATTGTAAATTTCTTTATCCGCTTTCGATGTGTCTTGCTGTATAATAGAGCCTTTATATCCAATCACATACATATCTGCAGCTTTACCAGCCTTGATACCATTCACAGAATCCTCAATCACCATACATTCATCATGTTTACATCCTGCCTGCTTTGCCGCAAGATAAAATATTTCCGGATCTGGCTTAGAATGCTTTAGATTTTCTCCACTGATAATGATATCGAAATATTCCCGTACATGTATGCCATCTAGTACTGTATTGATCCAATGCATATCAGAAGATGATGCCAGAACAATGGTCATATCTTTTTCTTTTAAATATTTTAAATACGTAATCAAATGAGGCATAGGTGTAAGTATTGTTTCTTTTAATTCTTCATCAAAATATAAATCCTGTTTTTCCATTAATTCCTCCATTGGAATATGATGCAAATGATAAGTATTTTGTAGTTTTTGGGTAATATCTTTTGCATTCATACCAACAAGACAGGATAATGTTTGTAAGTCTTCTTCTATATCAAGGGTTTTCAAATACTTTTGTAATGATTTTAAATAGATCACTTCACTATCAATCAGTACACCATCCATATCAAAGATTACAGTCTTCATCATATTTTTTTCTTAATTCTTTTACTTTATTCATAAATTCAGATACACGGTTCTGATCAATTTCATTTCTGAATACACCATCTCGTTTGAAGCCAGTTCCAATAAAGAATCCATCTACAGTATCCATATAATCTTGCACATTATTGATTCTTACTCCAGTTGCCGCAAATATTATAGCATCTGGGAAAGCTTCCCTACATTTTTTCATAACATTAGCATCTGCTTTTTGTCCTGCTACCATACCTGCAACTGCTATCGCATCAGGTCGATCAAGGAAATATGTAGGCTTCATAATCGAAATAGCATCACGACAACCCAAATCTGCACTGGATTCTGGCATTAGATAATGTACTAACTTAAAATCAGGAATACTTAACTGATGTTTTAAACGTACAGCTCCTCCACCATCACTATTACAAAGTCCTGCGCTTGTGGCCCATGTTCCATGGAATACACCTCTAGTAAATAAAGCGCCGGTTGCACTTGCTAGAGAAATACTAGCCATATCATCACTGATACAGTCATTACCATAAGGCAGTTTGATTTCATCTTTTAATGCGCCCATTACATAAGCCATTGCTGCTACTGTTTCTGGTCCTACTTTAGAAAGATATGGAGTTGAAAATTCATTACTGAATAATAAACCATCTACACCGCCTTCCTGTAAACATCGTACATCATGTCTTGCCATTTCAATTACTTTTTCCATGCCACCTTTTTCATCATAATATGGATCACCAGGCAATGGCTGCATATGTACAAGCCCAATCACTGCTTTTTTTGTATGAAATGTTTCTTCTATCCAATTTTTACCCATAATGTTTCTCCTTTAAAATATGCCAACAAAGGCCCCTAAAATACCAATAACAACTAACACACCCATAATCTTTATCACAGAAACATTTTTTCTGATTAAAGCATATAGAATAAATACAGTGCCAACGCTTAGAATGCCTGGCATAATTTCATCCAACAATGCTTGAATTTCTATAACTGTATCACCAGAAGTAAATGTTGCGACTGTTTGTATCGATACATAATTTGCGATCATACAACCAGCAACCGTCATGCCAAGTACACCCATGCAATCTGTCAATTTTCTAATGATGGATGTATCACTGATTTTACTGAATGCATTTTTTCCAAGTTTATACCCAGAAAAGAACATGGTATATCCTACACCAAGGATATAGGCCGTATATAAAACGAAGAAGATAATGGATCCCCAGACATTGCCTTTTAATCCCATTTCAACACATATTGCCAACAGAATTGTTTTCACAAGTCCTTGTGTAATTGTATCTCCAACTCCGGCAAGTGGTCCCATCAAACCAATTTTCAACCCATTGATTACTTCATCAGAATAATCTGTGCCATTCGCACGTTCTTCTTCAACAGAGGCAATCATACCCGGAATCAAAGCACCAAACTGATTTTCTGTATTAAAGAACGCCATATGTCTTGTCATTGCATCTGCTAAATCATCTTTATCAGGATATAATCTTTTTAAGATAGGAAGCATTGCATGACAAAATCCTAATGACATCAAACGTTCATAGCTTAAACACATTTCAGATGTCAGTTCCCATATCGCAAAACTTTTCATTAAATCAGATTTTCTTAATTTAATTCTTTTTTCTTCCATAATTTCTTGATTTTCAGCCATGTCAATTAAACCTCCTCACTATTTTCTGGTTCACGATAAGAGAACCAATACATCAAAGCAAATGCAACACCTACAAGTGATACAGCTATCATGCCAAGTTCTAGATATGATGATAATACATAACCAATGATGAAATATGGTAAGAATTTCAAGTTGAAAATAGCTTTCATCAACATTGCGATTCCTAATGCAGGAAGCAACATACCAACAGCTTCAAGTCCAGTTAATATCACTTCTGGAAGTGCATCTAGTAAATCAGTTAAATATTCAGCACCAAAACGAACTGCCAAAAATGCTGGAATAAAATAGAAGAAGAAATTGATGATCTGTGGACATACCACATTATAGAAAGTAATGCCTTTCGTATCTGCCCTGGCGGCACACTTATCTGCACGATGGACAAAGATAGAACAAAGTGTCATTTTTCCAGATTCTGCAAGCATTCCAAATAACCCAAAAGATACCGCAATCGTAACCCCCATTTCCGGTGCAGCACCAGTCGCAACTGCAAGAGCTGTGGCAACACATCCTGCCATAGGATAATCCACAGAGCCTACACCACCAACCATGATGTTTCCCATGTATACTAACTGTGTTGCACAACCAATTTGTAAACCTAATTCCATATTTCCCATGATAGCTCCAACAATTGGTCCAAAAATGATAGGTGAACACAATTGGATAGACCAGCATGTAAATTCAATACCTGAAGCACAAACCCATGTACATAAAGCGACTAAAACTGCCTGTAGCATTATAACCCTCCTTTTATGAGTGAATGTAACTCAATCTGCTTATCATTTGGTGTCGCCTGAAAATAAACTTTCACACCCATTTCTTCGATTTCTTTTAGAATAGCAACTTCTTCCTTGCTTGCGGATACGTTTTTATAAAGCGCTTCACGTTTCGCATTAGCTCCCATTCCACCAACATTTAATTCTTTCAACAGTACTGGACTTTCAAATACTTTTTTTGCAGTATCTGGTGTTTTCATCAGAAGAATAGCATTTGCTTTATTTTCTTCAATTGCCTGAATTGTTTCATTCAAATGTTCTGTTCCTTTGATGATCAGATCCACACCACTAGGTTTTACCATTTTTAATACGTTCTTTAAAAACTCATCCTTTGCAACAATATCATCAATGATTAAAATTTTCTTTGCCTGATATGTTTTAATCCATGCGGTTACGACTTGTCCATGAATCAATCGATCATCGATTCTAATAAACTTAATTGACATTATCAATCCCTCCTTACTAACTTAAGATATCATCTTTTGTGATAATGCTTTGTATCCCTTTCTCTTTAGCAAACGCACATGCATCTTTTAAATCCTTGATTTCTGTATTTAATACGATTTCAAGTAACATCCCCAGATTGGTACCAGCAATAAATGATACTTGCTCTGATTTAAGTTCCTGAATCAGACTATTGAATGGCGTTCCTCCAACGATATCCAAAAATACTAATGTCTGATCATTCCCGATGCAATCAACAAGTCTTTCACGATAGTCATCCACTGACATATCAGGCTGAAGTCCTAAAGCCTGAATTTCAGGATGCTGTCCTACAATCATCTCCATTGTTGATTTTAATGCGTCAGCGAGATTTCCATGAGTCGCTATGATATATTTCATCATGTCCTCTCCTTTCTATACTCAAAGTATATCATAACATTTCATTTTATCAACAATAAATTTCATTATTATATCATTATATTTCTGTTTTATATCGATAATTTCATTATTTTATGAAACAATGAGATAATTCGAAACATTAAACACTTGATTAACATGCGTATTTACTGTCATTTCATAAGAACAGACGGAATTTACTCACAAATCATCTCATTTTTAAATTTTTTTATGAGATTTTTTCCAAATACTGTAAGCACCGTTATTTCAGCCATTTTAATCATTTCAAACATATAAAAACCATGAAGTATATTAGCCTCATGGTTTTTATAGTTTATTTTGTTGTTTTCTTTTTCGTTTTTGTTACTTTATGTTCCAACATTATGCCACCAAATGGAGGAACATTTACTGTAATCGTAAATGGCTGTTTATTGCATTCACCTTTCACAGATTTCACTTTCTGTTTTTCTGTAATTGCACCACCGAATACATCAGATTCTGTATTGATGATTTCATTATAAGTGCCTGCATAGCCTACGCCAAATGTATGAGCTTTATACGTATTAGGTGAGAAGTTTAGAATAATGATATATTCCCGATCTTCACTTACACGTTTGTAAGTAAACATATTTTCATCAGCATTATCCGCATCAATCCACTGGAAAGACTGCCAATCATATTCTTTTTCATACAGTGTTGGTGTCTTTTTATAGATTTCACCTAATTTTGCGAAATATTTATGGAATGCATCATGTACAGGATATTTCAATAAGAACCAATCACATTCTTTCGTTTCATCCCATTCTCTAAAGTGAGCCAGTTCATTACCCATAAAGTTTAATTTCTTACCAGGATGTGTAAACATATACAGATATAATGTTCTTAACTGTGAGAATTTCTGTTCATAAGTACCCCAGATTTTGTCTACGATTGTTTTCTTTCCATGTACAACTTCATCATGAGAGAATTCCATAATAAATTTTTCAGAATAGAAGTATGCCATAGAGAATGTAATATTATTGTGATGCCATTTACGATAAACAGGATCTTTTTCAAGATACTTCAAAGTATCATTCATCCATCCTAAATCCCATTTATAATCAAATCCTAAACCGCCATCCAGTGTGGATTTCGTAACATTTGGATAATCAGAAGAGTCCTCAGCAATCAGCATGACACCATGGAATTTCTGACTCAGATTCCAGTTCATACGTTTTACAAAGTCAATTGCGCCAGTATTTGCGCCTAATTCTTTATTTCCATGCCAGAAAATCACGTTACTGATTGCATCCATACGTAAACCATCAAAATGATATTTATCAATCCAGAATGCTGCCGCAGACATTAAGAAAGAACGTACTTCTTCTTTCCATAGATTAAAGTTTGCAGTTCCCCATTGAGAATCAGCATCTACAGCTTTCTCATATTCATATAATGGTGTTCCATCAAAATAAGATAGTGAGAAATCATCTCTAACAAAGTGTACAGGCACAAAGTCCATAATCACACCAATTCCTGCTTTATGGCAGGCGTTTACCAAATACATCAAATCTTCTGGTGTACCATAACGTGATGTTGCGCTAAAGTATCCACTACACTGATATCCCCAGCTTCCATCAAATGGATGTTCATTTAATGGCATTAATTCAATATGTGTAAAATTGTTCTCTTTCACATATGCAATCAATTCTTTTGCGATTGCTTTATAATTTACCCACTCTACATCTTCATCTTTTCTCCAGCTGCCAATGTGTAATTCGTAAATATTCACTGGTTTATCAAAGTTTTTATCTCTGGCAGCTAACCATTTTTCATCAGACCATTTCTTATAATTTAAATCCACAACAATACTTGCTGTATTCGGTCTAAGTTCACTATAGAATGCATATGGATCCATCTTATCCACAACACGACCTGTTGCCTGGGTTACACGATATTTATACATATCGCCAACTTTTGCACCACCTACAAAGATTGACCAAATACCCTCTTTATCTTTTCTTTTCATTTGATGACCTTTACAACTCCAGTCATCAAAACTTCCGATTACCTGGATCTTTTCCGCATGAGGCGCAAATGTCGTAAAACAAACACCCTTTACACCTTTTTCCACACATGGATGAGCACCGAAATAATCATAGGCATCTAATGCCTGTCCCTTATAGTAATTATCCACAATTTTATTTTTCACAGTCTTGTCCTCCCTGTCTTTTTCTATCTTCTATTTTACTCTATTTCACTCATAAAATATAGCATTTTTATATATTTTTAGTATTTTTTGTAAAGGGTTACATAATTTTTTGCGTTTTTTACGCATATTTGATTAATATTTCATAATACTTTGAAAACGAAAGTTTTCATGCTTTGATAGTAAAAGTTTTTTATTAATCTTGTTTTATCTGATATATTTTTCCCTCTTTAGGACAACTATTGTCATAGTTTTTTACCATATTTTAAATGCGCTATAATGTGGACAATTACTTCAAAAAAACATGTGCATAAAATCAAGCACATGTTTATTCATTTGGGAACACAACAACTAAACACATTTTGAAAGGTTCAATTGCATATACAGAATGTGGTTTATTTGCAGGCATAACGATGGATTCACATTTTGATAGTTCAAAGACTTTTCCATCAATAGTAAATCTCCCTTTTCCATACAAAACGCTAACCATAGCATCACCACCTGATTCATGCGTACTAATTTCTTCTCCCTGATCAAATCCAAATAATGTAACACTTACAGAACCATTTTGTGCAAGTGTTTTACTTACCACCTGCCCTGGCAGGATATCTATCTGATCAGCCAGACGTACTACTGTTTCATGATTCATATTTTTTATACCATTGTTCATAGGAAAGCCTCCTTGTTTTACAAAGCAAGCATAACATATATTCCATACCAATTCCGTTGTATTTCCAACATACGAAAAAAAAGATGAAGTCATTTGGCCTCATCTTTTCATCTTGTTATAATTCTTCACCATTTGTTTCAATTACATGTTGATACCATGCAAATGAATCTTTTTTCATTCGCTTCTGGCTGCCATTGCCAAAATCATCACGATCAACATACACAAAGCCATAACGCTTACTCATTTCTGCAGATGAAGAACTTACAATATCAATAGGTCCCCATGCACAATATGCAAAGATATCCACACCATCTTTAATACATTCTTTTAATTGTTCAATATGCTTTCTTAAAAAGTCTATACGGTATGGATCATGAATGCTTCCATCACTTTCTACTGTATCTAACGCTCCAAATCCATTTTCTCCAATCATCATAGGTACCTGATAACGGTCCCAGTATTGAGATAAGCAGTTATAAAATCCTAAAGGATCCATGCGCCATTCCCAAGGTGTAGGCTGTAAATTTGGATTTTGTTCAGCATCAGTTGGTGACATCCCATTTTTCGTACTATCCACAATTTTACTTGAATAATAAGATACGGCCAAGAATTCCATAGGATTTTCTTTGATAACTTCTTCATCCCCATCTTCCATATGAATATGGATATCGTGTTCTTCAAAATAACGAAGCGCATAAACTGGATATTCTCCACGTAGCTGTACATCTGTGAAGAAATACTGCATGCGATTTCTCTGCATTGTTAGTACTACATCTTCTGGTTTACAACTTGCTGGGTAATATGTGCAATCTGCAAGCATTGTTCCTAGTTTTGCTTCAGGATCAATTTCTTTTCCTAATGCTTTTACTTTTGCACATGCAACAAACTGATTATGTACTGCCTGATACATCAGTTCTTCCATATTTTCTGCTTGATCATCATAGATTCCCAGTGAACCAAATTGTACTGTAGGTACAAGATTAATCTGGTTACAGACAATCCAATATTTTACTTTGCCTTTAAATCTTTTTAATAACACACTTGCATAGTTCACAAATAAATCAATAACTTTACGATTCGCAAATCCTCCATATTCTGTTACTAGGTATAATGGCATATCATAATGTGACATTGTGATTATTGGTTCCATGCCATCTCTGATAATTTCATCAATTAAATCATCATAAAATTTTAAACCAGCTTCATTGGGCTCTGTTTCATCTCCATTAGGAAATATTCTGGACCAGGAAATACTTGTACGGAAACATTTAAATCCCATCTCTTTCAATAATGCTAAATCTTCTTTATATGTATGATAGAAATTGATTCCATAACGTTTAGGATAGTATCCTACCTGGTCTGCAGCTTTTGCCTTGATTTCTGCTAATGTTCCACCACCTTCTTTTTCGATAAATGCGCGATTTAAATTTTTCGTATATTCATGGATATCAGATGTAGATAATCCTCTTCCATCTTTATCATATTCTCCTTCACTTTGACAAGCAGCAAATGCGCCGCCCCATAAAAAGTTTTCAGGAAATGTCTTAGGTACTAGTTTCATATTGTTTGTTTCTCCTTTATTTTTAATATATTTTGTAATGGTTTATCCATGCTTTTCATAAAGAAATCAGAGCATGGTCCTAGTAATATCAATACTAATATTGTGCCAGTTGCAAAAGTTCCACCTAACAGGATACCAATAATCAGAAAACTTCCATCTATCATCCAGCGAACTTTTGTATATGTCAATTTATATCTTTCCAAAATTGCGAAGGCTAAAGAATCATAAGGATTATAGCCAACATTTGTCTTTGATCCAACTGCAATCGCTATTGCCATTAAAGCTATACCTGTAGACAACATAATGTAACATGCAATTATCTGATCACTTTCAGGTAAAATATTCAATCCAATATTCATTGTTGATGAACTAATCAATGGATATAGAAAGCTTACAATACCAAGTCTTGTTTTATCGATCAGAAAGGTTCCTGCCATCATTGCGTACATGATGATAAATATTGCGATATCCACACGGATTGGTGTGTGATGTTGAATGCCCAAAGCGAAGGTGCTCATTGCATCAGCCCCTAAATCTGCTTTAACAAAACATGCAGTACCAAGCCCCAATATCATAGCACTGATGAAAAACACAATCACATGTCGTATGTATGCTGTAAGGGACAAGTTTTGCTTCATAAATCAGTCTAAATCTTCTCCATTACTGCCAATCACTTTTTGATACCAATAGAAAGAATCTTTTCGAATCCTTGTACATTGTTTTGGATCATCATCGCTGCGATCAACATAGATAAAACCATAGCGTTTCTTAACTCCATTGCTGGTAGATAATAAATCTAACGCAGACCATGGCATATATCCAATGACTTCTGCACCATAGTGAATTGCTTTTTTCATTGCTTTTACATGATCTCTTAAATATGCAATACGATATTCATCATGAACTTTTCCATCTTCAGTCAGCGTATCATAAGCTCCTAATCCATTTTCTGTAATCATTAATGGCCTATTGTAACGCGTATATAAATCACGGAAGATATATTCTAAGCCTGTTGGGTCAATTGCCCAATCCCAATCTGTTGTATCTAGTTCAGGATTTTTACACATTTGATAGAAACCAGGCTGTGTTTCAAAACCTGAAATTTCTCCTTTTTTACCTGATTGATTGAATCCAGACCATCTGCGCTGAGTAGTTTCTGGACAGTATTTTGCACATTCACTTGCATAATAATTTAAGGCAAGGAAATCAGAAATTCCTTCTTTCATTAATTCTTCATCACCTGGTTCCATGATTGGTGCCAGATTATTTTCTTCTAAATAAATCCATGCAGATTTGTTGTAAAAACCTTTGAAGTAAACATCCAGATAATAAGAGTTACGTAAATCATGTGCATTTTGCGCTGCCATGACATCTTCTGGTTTACTGGTCAAAGGATAAACTGGCGCATATCCTAGTGCTGCGCCTGCCATACCACCAGGCACTAATTCATGTACCAGTTTTACAGCTATTGCATGGGCTAAATTCATATGATGATTGATCTGATAACGTAATTGATTGTTGTCTTGTAATTCAGGTCGTATATAACATTTCTGCGTCCAATATTGAACGATAATACTTTGTTCATTGATCGTTAGCCAGTATTTGACATCATCTTTAAATTCATTAATCACAAAGCGGGCATAATGTTCAAAGTCTTTCACAACTTCACGATTTACCCAGCCATCATATTCATCGACAAGTGCCATTGGCAAATCATAATGATATAATGTTACAACTGGTTCCATTCCATTTGCTTTTAATTCATTAATCAAATCATGATAGAATTTTACTCCTTCTGGATTAGGCTCTCCTTTTCCTTTAGGGAAAATACGACTCCATCCAATAGAGAATCGATAACAGTTAAATCCCATTTCTTTAAACAATGCCACATCTTCTTTATAATGATGGTAATGATCAGATGCAATGCTTGCATCTGCAAATCCTGTTTTCTGAGAGTATTCTTTATTGACAACATCCTGTTGCGACAATCCTTTTCCACCTTCTAATGCTGCACCTTCTACCTGATAAGCACTGGTTGCTGCACCCCATAAAAATCCCTTAGGAAATCCTTTTTCCATCTATATAGCCTCCTAGTTATTTTCTATTTTATTATTCATTATTTCAAAGAAATCAATCAGTTCTTTTGCAAGATTCAATTCACTCATGATTGTCATTAACGTATCCTGAGCATGTGCAAATAATAAACATGGTTCATAAGTTTTACCTCTTGTTTCATTCTGAATGACTTCTGTTTGTGAAATATGTGCCTGATGTATGCATTCTTCTGCTTCCTGAATTGTTTCTTTAGCTTGTGTAAAATTAAACTGTTTTGCCTGTTTTAAAGCTATTTCTACTTTAATTCGGGCATCTCCAGCATGCAAGATAATCTGCATTGCCACACTAACCAATTCGTTTTCCATGATATCCATAACCTTACCTCCTAGTTTGTTTCTATGCTATGTTTTTATTTTCTTCTTCTAATTTTTCTTTTTCAAATACCTTGAAGAATGGGTACCAAATTGCGAAGTATACAATGAATAATACAACTGCCCATAAGATACCACGCATATCCTGTGTGATCATAACGGTTGAAATTGGTACTGGTACTTGCCCTACCTGGTTCAATGTTGCTGGAATATTTAATAATCCAAGTTTCATAACAACATATACAATCGTTGGTCCAACAATTGCGTTGATCCACATAGGAAGCATCAATAATGGATTGAATACGATTGGCGCCCCAAACATAATTGGCTCATTGATATTAAAGCATGATGGTCCAATAAAGATTCTACCCAATGTTTTCAACTGTTTAGATTTAGAGAAACACATCATGACATTCAAGGCAAGGGTTGCTCCCATACCACCCATTGTAATTAATGCTGCAGTAAATACTGTTTCACTTGTAGCAATATTCGTTGCTGGAAGTCCTCTAGCAACTAAATCAATATTTTCCTGAATACCAGCTAAGAAAATTGGTGTAGTAACTGCACCAAATAACCAGGAAGAAATACCCATAGTATACAATACAGCTGGAATAAAACAACATAATACAAAGCCTGGATATGTCTGTGCAAAGCTTGCTAGTGGTGAGAAAATCCATAAAACGATTTCAAAGATATCAAAGTTACAGTATTTTGTCAGAATCATACCTAATCCTAAAGTAATCAATGTAGGCAGGATATAATTGATCCATCCAACTACAAAATCAGGAATAGAAGTAGAATCTTGTAATACATGTAATTTTGCATATAAGTTAAAGATGATAGATGTAAATAAACCAGCAACAATTCCTACCGCAATACCAGTTGCACCAAGTCTACCTCCTTGAATAATCATATTACCTGCTTCATCAGTTGTTGGTATGATGAACATCATAAATACAGCCATACATACAATTCCACAATTGGTTGTATAAAATGGATGTCCTAATTTTTCCATACATTGTTGACCAACTACAAATGCCAGAATTAAAGAAATTAATCCAAAGCTATAATCTGCGATCATTCCCAAATCAGGAAGCACAGTGATATATGAGCGGAATACGTTATAGAAATAAATAACAGAGCCAGTTAAGATAAATGGTATAATTTTCTGCATAGAAGCGGATACTGCCGCAATCCATGGTTTACTACAAATCTGATTCATTTTTGGTGCAAACGAATTTGCCAGCCAATTCATAAAACTTTTCATTTTTTTCTCCTCTTTTCTCTTTCTTTTTCTCCATAACTTCTTTATAATGGTTATGAAGAAATCTTTTATGAAGTCTGATTTCTTTAAGCTAAGACATCCCCTCTTAGCTTTTTTTATTTATTGATTGTTTTTACAGCAAGATCTAATAATGCATCCCCATTTAACTGGGCATAAACATCTTGTGGTATTACAACTACTGGTACATTATGTGGATCACATAATGTTTTCCATTTGTCTATTTCTCCACCATAGTGTGGTCCAAGCATAAGAATGCTGATAGATGATAAATAGCTTGCTACATCTGTGTGTGAACGTGCTTCAATTGTCACATCCATTTTCTTCTTTTTTGCTGCCTTTCTTGCCTGATTTGCCAAAAAACCACTTGACATTCCGGCACCGCAACAAAGCATGATAAACATTTTTTCCATGAGGTAATGTTCTCCTTTCCGCTTTTATAAGCTGATGTACCTCGTACGCCTATATTATTTCGTATTTCTTCATATCTCTCAACTTGGCTTTTGCACCACATGGTGAAAAACTCATCAATCATTTTTTTGCACCATGTGGGGAAAACTTTCAGTTGTAACACTTATAATGGTAAATTATAATAGTAATAGAAAACGCAAACGGCTGTATAAGGAGAATCATGTGATGAAGAAGAAACATATAGAATTGTTAAATTATTTGTTAAATCATATAAATGCTACAAGCAAAGAAATAGCAGCTGCTTTATCTATTTCCACACGCTCAGTAAAAAACTATGTGAATGAAATTAATTTATTAAATAAAGAAAAAGTGATTCTATCCAGTAAACAAGGATATACCATTCAGAAAACATTAGCTAGAAATTTATTATCTTCTCATGACGAAGAACTTCCACAAACCAGCGAACAAAGGGGCTTTTATATCATTAAACAGATTATGCTGGAACATTCTTCACACGTGGATATCTTTGATTTATGTGATAGTTTATACGTCAGTTATTCCACAATCAAATCAGATATAGCCAAGATGAATAAGACATTTGCAAATTTTCATATTCATTTTACATGTGAAAATGATGTTGTTCGTCTACATGGAAGTGAAAAAAACAAGCGTAAATTAGTTAGCTATGTCATGTATGAAGAAACAGATCAACAGTTCATGGATGCTGGTATTATCAAAGAAAGCTTCTCTGATGTATCGATTGATAAGGTATCTAATATCATCAGAAATACCTTTCAAAAGTATAATTATTATATCAATGACTTTTCTTTTGTAAATCTATTACTGCATTTTGCAATTATCATTGACCGCATGCAAGAGGGAAATTTATTAGAATCGCAAAACGAAGATTTTTATATTGAAAGTGAAATAGAACGTTCCCTAGTTCTTGAATTATGTCAACAACTGGAAGATGTTTTCCACATTAAATTTAATAAAAATGAACAATTTGAAATTTATATGCTATTCAAGACAAACGCCAATTACTCTATGCCCAGCTCAGAAGAAAACCTAAGGAAACTTGTAGGTAATGAAATTCTCCAGCTAACAAAAGATATTGTGCAGAAGGTTAATGAAAGTTATTTGATTGACTTAAATCATGAAAGCTTTGTTACACCTTTTTCTTTACATCTAAAAAATTTATTACTGCGTGCTAAAAATGAAACTTATACCAAAAATCCAATGGTTGACGCAATTAAATCCAGTTGTCCCACTGTTTATGATATTGCTATTTTTATTTCATTAGAGTTGATGCATCGCTATCAAATAGAAATTAATGAAGATGAAGTCACTTTTTTAGCATTACATATTGGTGCGGAGATTGAACGAGAGAAAACTAACGATAGTAAAATTAAATGTATTTTATTATGCCCTGATTATATGAATATGACTTCAATTATCTACAACAAACTATTAATTGATTTTGGGAATCAAATTAATATCATAAAAACAATATCTTACGAACATGAACTGGAAAAACTGCATTATGATATGTTGATCACGACAGTTCCCTTAAAAAACCAAAATGAACATGAGATCTGTACAATACCACCATTTAATTTTGAATCCAGTTTTTCACATCTTCAACAATGTATTGAAAACTTTAAAATAAATCAAAAAAATTTTATTTTAAAAAAGAATTTTAATGATTTTTTCTCAGAAGAACTCTTTTTGGCAAATCCTTTGGAAAATGAAAAAAATGCAGTATTACATCGCTTATGTGAGCGAATGGTAGAACTTGAATACGTAACATCTGATTTTGAAGAAAATGTTCTCGTACGTGAAAAAGCTGCCTCTACTGCTTTCGTAAATATTGCGATACCACATGCTATGGAAATGGAAGCGTTAAAAACATGTATTGGCGTTGTTATTTCTAAGCAAGGTATTCGATGGGATCAACAATGTATTCACCTTGTTTTATTAGTCGCTATCAATAAGGTGGATAAACGTATTTTTCACGACTTATACGAGGCGCTTGTCATCTTATTCAGTAATGATAAAGTGATGGAATTAGTATCTAAATGTACATCTTTTTCTGACTTTGAAAAATTAATTTACTCTAGTATTTCTTATCATGAGGAATAAAAAAAGCAGTTATATATAAGTAAATATAACTGCTTTTTTTTATAATTCGCATTTAAATCCGCTGGCTTTCATTCCGTTGATAGTTTTATCTAAATCAATTTTAAAACGTTTCCCGTCAATATTTGCCTGTCCATTTGTCACAGTATTATAATCATCTGCGGAAATCTTGGTAAAATCAATTGACATGATTTCTGATACCTGTAATTTTTCTTCATCATATTTCAATTCATAGGTAACGCCTTTCATATCTTTAGTAGAATCTTTCATATTTGCGCTTTCCATGTATTTTTTTGCGAAGTCATAATTTTCTTTATCTTTTGCGGTAATGACTGCATCCTGAGTTTGTTTCACTACAGTTTTATCTTGATAATCATATTTTGTTGTGATATCCATTGTCAATCCATTCTGCTTTGTTGTATTTGTACATGTTGCTGTCTTTGTTTCTACTGCCTTAGATCCACATCCACATAATGTAAGTGCGATCAAAGCCCCTGCTAATAACTTTTTCATAGTATTCTCCATCCTTTCCAATGTAAGGAAAGTATATCATAAAACTATTGAAAAATATCTGTATAAATCAAAATTTAGAAAACGGCTTTTGTAAGCGGTGCTAATTGGACATTAACGCTTATTCATATCTAAAATTTTTACATAGGATAAGCTGATATATGCAATATATGTGCAATACCTGCATGAATAACTCCTACAGGAATATACACAATCAACAACAGGATCATCCCTATTTCATATAATAATGAACTGCGCTGATCTACCTTATCTTTTTGTTTCGTGATTCTTCCTTTTAACGATCCAAAAATAATACCATATGTATTTCCTGCCATGATTACACAGATTGCGCCCATCATGGCTTTTGTTTTTTCTTTGCCATATTCCTGCATTATTTTTTCCTTAGAAGCCTTAGATGGATGTCCTCTTTGATCAGCATATGCCTGCGCGAACAAAATCGCATTCATTTCATCATCTGGAATATCCTTGAATTCACCATTCAACATAGCTATGATTTCATCATGATCCATACCGCTTTCTAATGCCATTTGCGTATGTGCATAAGAACACATTGCGCATCCATTTACCTCAGTTACTGCCAGCATAATACGCTCTTTTAACTGTTCATCTAATACACCAAATTGTATTGCTTTCTTTAATTGTAAAAAGCTTCGTAATGCTCTATATAAAATCATATATGCCTCAAGTGGCTGATATAACTTTTTACCTTTTTGTTTCATAGACATCATTCCTTTTGTTGTTGATATTATATGTCTATTGAAAGGATAACGTCAAAACATTTGCTTCATTTAAAAGAACAGGCATTAACCTGTCCTTTATCCTTTAAGAATATGTAAACAAACACGTAATCGATCTGCAAAGACCATTTCTTTTGGTACTTCTATAATTGTTTCGTCTTCACTTTTATGTACTTTTGCCAATCTTTTTTTGATTTTATGAACGGGCATCTTCTCCATTTTTTCTTCCATCTTTTTCATCGTGCGATAATCTTTGATAAAAGAAATTGCGGCACCTGCTGCAGCACCTACGGCAATCACACTCGCTACTTTTACAATTTTTTTCATATCCGTATCCTTTCTAAAATGGTAAAATGCACCGGCGAACCAGTGCATTTTCTATTTTTATTTGATCATTTCATCCATTGCTTTCTGATAAGCAAGCGTTTTGCTGTGTGCATCTTCTAATGAAGTTCCTTTTACACAGTAATAGAATTTACATTTTGGTTCTGTTCCACTTGGACGAATCGCAATCCAGCTTCCATCTTCCAGATAGTATTTCAATACATCAGATTTTGTAAATCCAGTTAATTCACTTTCTTTACCATCTTCAACGATACGACATTCTTTATAGTCTTCAAAACGTGTAACTTTTACACCATTGATAGCTTCCACATCGCTTGTACGAAGTGTTGCTAAGATTTCCTGAATGCGGGCAGCACCTTCTTGTCCAGCAAGTTTCAAAGAAGTCTGACTTTCTTCATAATAACCAAGTTCTGCATACAAATCATAAAGAACATCTACTAATGTTTTTCCTTTTTCTTTGTAGTAGCAAGCTGCTTCTGCAAGCATCAGGCAGGCCTGTGGTGCATCTTTATCACGTACGAATGGTTTGATTAAAGAACCATAGCTTTCTTCATATCCAAAAACATATTGTTTTTCATTTGTTTTTTCGTATTTTGCAACTTTTTCACCGATAAATTTAAATCCTGTCAATGTTTTTTCTGTAGCTACACCATATTTATCTGCGATTTTTTCTCCTAAATCACCAGTGACAACAGTATTAAACATAACTGGATTATTTGGCATACGGTCTTTATCAATCAATTGAGAGAAAATATATTCAATCAATACAGCACCACTCTGGTTACCAGTTAATAAGTGCCATTCACCTTCATGTTTTACGCCTACACCCATTCGGTCAGCATCTGGATCACATACCAGAATAATATCAGCGTCTTCACGTTTTGCATATTCCAATGCTAAATCATATGCGCCTTTTTCTTCAGGGTTTGGTGTTGGTGTATTTGAAAAATCTGGATCTGGTGTACATTGTTCTTCAACTGCAACAAAGTGATATCCAGCTCTTGTATACACTTCTTTTACAGGAATATTTGCTGTACCATGTTCTGGTGTAAAGATGATTTTTACATTATCTTTATTAACATTTGGGTTCAACTGAATACTCAATACATTTTCATAGTACTCTTCATCAACATCTTTTCCAATGACAGTAATCAGTTTTTCCTGATCTGCAGATGGATTTGCGGTAATTGCAAGTTCATCTTCTACTGCATTAACACGATCAATAACCTGTTGTGCAAGTGCTGGAACTAACTGACAACCTTTTTCATCATATAATTTGTATCCATTATATTCTTTAGGGTTGTGTGATGCCGTAACCATAATACCACCAAAGCAATTAAAATGACGTACTGCAAAGCTTAATTCAGGAGTTGGTCGTAAACTCTCAAATACATAGCTTCTAATATTGAAAGTTGCTAATACCTTCGCAGAATCCATAGTGAATTCATATGACATATGACGATTATCATAACCGATTGCCACACCACGTTCCATAGCTTCTTTACCATGTGCTACGATATATTCAGCAAATCCAACATTTGCTTTACGAATCGTGTGAATATTGATACGGTTAGTACCAGGTCCTAATAGTCCCCTCATTCCTGCGGTACCAAACTCGATGGTCGTATAAAAAGCATCTGATTTTTCTTTTTCATCCATGTTTTCTAATACTTCTTTATAAGAAGGATCAAGGTTAGGATGATGTAACCATTTTTCGTAAACATCTTTGTACATATTTCTATCGTCCTTTCCGTTCTCTGGTTCCATTATATCATATTTATCATTGGTTTTCTCACTAAATTGCATTTAAATGTAAGCGAATACATATTTTAATGATAAAAAGATTACCATTTTATATAAACGATATCTATAAAGTTTTATTTTTTTGAATACCCCTCTACATTACATAATCCCCTTCTAACATTAATGCTAATAGTTGATCAATATCGTCCAACATTTCTTTAAACGAAAGATTCTTCGCATATGTATGTTTCTTTGAGTAATTTCGCCATCGTTGATTCATAAGCTCATTCTTCCTTATTTCTGATAAAGTTTTTTCCATATCGCTTTTATCAAAATTTGTTTTTCTGTGATGGAATGTCTTTTGTACTGCATCAAAAAGGTGATGATGATTTATGTCTTTTTTACGAGTTGTTAGGATGATATGGATATCATAAAAATCTTTACATCTGCTATTCATTATGCCATTATTATATATCGCATGCAATTTTTCAGCTAATATCGTTTCTAGATTATATGCTGGTATATCGATCACCATATGATCAATCAAAGTCACATAGGAATATGATATTTTATCCGGTGTAATAGGATCACCAGTAGCTATATCAATAGAAAATCTTTCTTTGATATTAAACATTTTCGCAATAAAAGTAACATGAAATCCTTCATAGTCCTCTATCTTTTTTATATCACTAATATCCATAATTTCATATGTAACATCTTGGTCATTTACATGTGCAATAATATTTTCAACAATGGATCTAATATTTTCATGATTCAAAGGAATTTTCTGGATATTAAAATCTATATCTGTAGTTGTTCGTGTACTTAATCCTAAAATAGAAGAAAGTAAAAAGCCGCCTTTAAACACAAAATAATTCTGATAGTCACTTAATGAAATTCTTTTTATAAATTCTTCCATGAAAAAGAATAACAATAATGTATTGTAATTAATATTTTGTTCCTTGGCTATTTTCATTAGATGATAGCGTAGTTTTTGCTTATCCATTGGCAAGTACCATAAGATCATCTAATTTCTTCTGTATTTTCATAATATTTGCGTATTCATACAAGTTACTTAAATTCTTATCATTGCAAGCTAAATACATATAGATGGCCTTCCGAAATATTTCTTCATCAATATCATTCCTATGTTTTATCAAATCACAAATCGTACGTTCTTTATCGTAGACTCTTACTTTATTTCCATAAGCCGTTTCTACTTCTGTTAAGCCTAAATAAAAATATTTCTTATCAACGAAGTGTATTTCAATATCATTCTTTTTCATACTATGAGGATTATATCCTTTATACATTGTAACCTCAATTTTGTATGGAATGCGATCAGTTATTTTATGAAGATATAAAGCTGATTGATATGAGTAGATACTCTTTTTATACTTATTTTGAAAAAAATAATAATCATCTAAATCTCCATCATTGGAAATATAAATACCTCGATCGATTTTTTCCAACTTTTTTTCTTTTATCATTCTTGAAATATATATAAAAGGAATATTCATTTTTTTGCACTCTCGTGTGGTCAATATACCATTATTTTTCATAAGCAAACCATCTATAACTTCCATATTTGACATTTTATCAGTCCTTTCTATTTCACTTTAAATCATAACTTTATCTTTTTGTTCTCTTTATGCTAACATTATAACATTTTGTTAGCATAAATAGAACATTTATCCTTAACCTACTTATTTTTATCTTTTATATCACATACCTTTCCTTCTCTAATCTTTATGGATTTCCATTTTTTAAGTTAACGCGTTATGGATAGTTTAACATGTTTTTTTAGATTTGCAATAAGATTTTTTACATTTATTCAGGATAATTTTGCATTTATTAATTTTATGTCATTTATTTGATAATATTATACATTTATATATATAATATAAATGAAACTTTTTTTGTATTTTAAATGACGGAAAATGATACACTTTTTTGACGTTTCATTAATTATTTATCATAAAAATGTTTGTTATATGCTCACATGATGCAACAAATCATACACACTCATCGTTTATTGTGTATGATTTATTGCACATATAAATAATATAATTTCATATATATCCTATTTTTAAGTAAACCGGTTTTGCACTTTTTCTACTATTCACAGCAGTTTCTTCTCATATTTTTTATTTTATCCATGAAAACGCTTGCATTAATTTCAATAATCATCTAGAATATCTCTATGCATTAGTAAACCGGTTTATATGCAGTTGGGAGGTTCATATGTTAACAAAAATGAAAAAATGGATGTGTCTTGGATTTTCCTTTCTGTTGATTTGTTTCTCTGTCTTAGGCAGTACAAACATATTGGCGCAAGAAAAGAAAAACTACATCGCTAACCCAGAATTTCAGGATGTGGATGGAAATTCGCAATTTGATTCCTGGAATTACTGGAGCTCTGGGGGATCAGGCCGTGCGCAAAGCAGTGCTGATCAGGGTATTTTAACAATCAGTGCTAGTGGAGAGAATCTTGTTTTAAATCAGATATTATCGAATGTAACAGCAGAAAACAGCTATCATTTTCATGCCACATTAAAAACAGAAAAATTCACTCATGGAGCCGCAATCATTCGTTATCAATTTTTAAACAAATCCAACCAATCTTTATCAACAACAGAAATTGTAAAAGTCATGAACAATCAGGATTGGAAGGATATTGGTCAGGATATCACGATTCCAAAATCTGTGGATAATTCAAAATTCACGGATACGCTTGTCGCAAAAGTAAAACTAGAAATCATGGTATCATCGCCAACGACTGGCGTTATGCATGTAAAAAATCTTCGATTAGAAGATTCCATACAGCCAGCGCAAGATAACCTTTTGATAAATCCTACTTATCAGGATACCAATCAAGATGGTAAAATTGATCATTGGAATTACTGGCCTGCGACTGGTGATTATAAAGTAGCAGCAAAACAAGGTATCTTGACAATGCAAACGAATAATACAAATATTACATTGCATCAAAGCGTCATGCTTTCTTCAGAACAATTAAACAAAAAATATCATTTTGAAGGTGATATCGCTTCTGAAGATCTAAAAAGCGGTACAGCATCTTATCGTATCCAGATTGTAGATTGTTCTAATCGCAGCCTTATGGTGCTAGATACAAATATGAAAATAAAAGACACCACAGACTGGCAGCACGTTCAACTTGATTTTGATGTACCAGATACGCTAAATGGCTCTACCGTTGCGGGTATCAAGCTGGAGCATATCGTATCTAAATCTACTGGGACTGCCTATTTCAAAAATATAAAAGTATCATGCATTGGTGAAATGGATAAACATGAAGAAGGCGATCCTATGAATAGTCTTATATTCAATGGTGGATATGAGAAAGTGAATGGAACAATGCCTGAAAGCTGGAGCTTATGGAAAAGCAGCGGTGGTCTAAATGTGGAAAGTGATGAACATGTATTTAAAAATGGTTATCGCAGTGTACATATTCATGATGTTTCTTCTACCACACCATCAAGAGGAACGATTTACCAAAGTATTTCCCCAGTTTCTGATGAGATACAAATGCATGCTTTAAAAATATCTCAATGGATAAAAACAAAAGATTTTACTGGAAAAGGTTTATCTATTCGTTTACAATATGTCGCAGAAAATGGCAGTATACCAACCATGTATACGCAAATACTTCCTGTATCCAATACACAGGACTGGACACAGTATACGTATACAATTGATCTGCCGCCATTACCATTAAAAAGTATAAAACTGGAATATTTATATGATGAATCAAATGGTGATGTCTGGATTGATGATACATTAGTAAATGGATATATGAAAGCTGAAAACATTGAAATCACGCCTGCTTCCTGTATCATGAACGTTAATGATACGTTACAATTATCCGCTGATATTACACCAAAACAAGCAACCATATCTACACTGACTTTTGAAAGCAGTGATACATCGATTGTTTCTGTTGATGATCAGGGGCTGTTACATGCTTTGAAAAATGGAATGGCTGTTATTTGTGTGAAGCATGTAGATGGTATTGAAAAGGAAATCGCGGTAGTGGTAAATCCACAGGGAAAAGAGAATGCTCCCATCCATTTCACTACTAAAATGAATACCATGATTACAAAGAAATTACCGGCAAATGCTGAACTGCTTGCTTCCCCATCTCATGGCACGGTAATATTAGATCATGATCAAATGTCTTATTATCCTGAAAAAGATTATACAGGATCAGATGCTTTTACATTCGTCTTAAAATCAGAAGATGGTTCTGTTGCTTTACAGCCTGTAAATGTTGATGTCACTGCAGTCAATGAAGCTCCGCAAATGGAGAAACTCATTCTTCAGATGAATATGAATGAGCCGGTATCTGGTAAATTTCAGGCGATGGACAAGGAGCATGATTCTTTAAGTTATACGTTATTACAACCTGGATCTCATGGTACATTTGACATTCATGATGACACGTATACTTATACACCAGAAAAAGATTATCATGGATATGATCATGCAATGATTCAGGTAAAGGATACTTATGGCAATATTACAAACAGTGAAGTTATAATCTATATTGCTAACACACCTCAAGCACTCATCCAATCTGTAAAAGATGAGCATCCTCGACTTTTAGCTACTGCAAATGATTTTGATCATATCCGCACAAACATCCAAAAGGATACAAATGCCAAAGCATGGTATCAGGATGTATTACATACTGTTGATCCTTTACTAGAAAAACCGGTTGTTCCTTATCAGTTAAGTGATGGGGTGCGTTTGGATACACAGGGGTCTAAAGATGTTGTAAATCTTGCCTTTGTATGGCAAATCACACATGATGAAGCATATGCCAAACGCGCATGGAAAGAACTGGATTCCTTATGTCGTCAATATCCAGACTGGCATCCTGATCACTTATTAGATACAGCTATGACAGCAAATGGTGTAGCGATCGCCTATGACTGGCTATATGATTATTTAAATGAGGAGCAACGTAATGAAGTATCAAAAGCATTATATGAAAAAGGACTACAGGTTGCCTTGAGCGAATATAATGCAAATCATCGTTTTGTGACTGATGGATATAACTGGAATTTTGTCTGTAATTCTGGTTTTGCGACAAGTGCTCTTGCATTAGCGCATCATGAAAATCCTGATTATCGTAACTTATCTGGTATCATTCTTCAAAAAGCCTATCGTTCCATTCAATACGGACTTCCTCAATATGCACCTCAAGGAGATTCTCAGGAAGGTATTTCTTATTGGGATTATGGCACTAGATATCTAGTATCCTTCTTATCCTGTATCAGCTCAGCAACAGGTGAAAATGAATTTTTAGCTACACCTGGATTAAAAGAAACAGCATTATTTCCTATCTATATGAGTGGAAAAGCAGGTACCTACAATTATTCTGATAATGATATGATGGATGCTGCCGGTTACTTAAATCTATGGTTCGCAAAGATTTACAATGAGCCATCTTATACTTGGTATCATAAATACTATATGGAACAAAATCCACACAGTGCCAATATCTATGATTTACTATATTATGATCCATCCCTGTATCAGGGAGAAACACCCGTTCAATTAGACAAGCAATATGATGCACAATCCATCATCACAATGCGCCATGATTTCACAGATCCTGATTCTTCCTTTTTAGGTTTTAAAGGTGGATATAATGGTGCACCACATGGTGATTTAGATATTGGAAGCTTTGTCTATGATGTTGATGGTGAACGCTGGGCATTAGATTTTGGAAAAGAGAATTATAATCTACCCGGTTATTGGGATATGAATCAAGAAGGACTTCGCTGGCAATATTATCGTAAGAATGCCTTAGGACATAATACGCTGGTAATTCATCCTGAAAATGGCGCAAATCAAAGCTTACAGGTAAAATCTAACGTCATAGAAAGTCAGTTGAATGAACAAAATGGTGGATATGGTATCCTTGATATGAGTGATGCTTATCAAAAATATGCCGTTGATGTAAAACGTGGTTTTGCTTATTTTCATCGAAATGAAGTTTTGATTCGTGATGAATTTACTTTAAAGCATAAAGATGATATCTATTGGCAAATGCACACCGATGCAGATGTTACAATTGCAGAAGATGGACAAAGTGTTATCTTAAGCAAAAATGGAAAGCAGGTCAAACTGATGTTAATAGATGAACAACATCTTGGACAACGTTTTGAAGTCATGGATGCGAAAGCTTATCCGGGTATCACAACTGCACCTAATCAAAGTGAAAATACCGGTGTACACAAACTGTTTATTCATTCTATTGCTAAAAAAGGGACTTTCAATGTATGGATCATGCCTTTGAATCAAGATAATCAGGATATGCCAGAAATTCTTCCATTATCCAAATGGCATCAATATGATTTTAAAGGTACGAAAAAACCTGATGCAACTCCTGATGATGAAAGCAACACACCTGTTGTAAAACCAGATCATCCAGATACTACACCTGATGCTAATACTCCTTCAGACACTATAAATACAAATCATTCTCAACAAAATATCCACAACAAAGTTGATACCAGCGATCATACCCATATAGATCGCATAGTATTATTATTTAGCGCATCTGTTGTATTATTAGGCTATATTCTGTATCGTAAAAAAGCAATGAAGAAGTAAATCTTTCACCATAACAGCATATGTTATGGTGTTTTCTTTATATTACAGTCATACATATTTGTTCGTTTTATGCTAACTTTTATTATTTTTGTTAGCACAAAGAGAACACATCCTATATAAAAAGAATCCATCCGTAGACAGATTCTCTTCATGGCTATTCGCCATAAAAACCATAATTGTTTTTTCCACGTTTCTTTACTTGATATAACGCCTCATCTCCATGCTGATACAAAGATGTAAAATCTATGCCATGTAGGGGTGCCAGCGAAATACCAATCGTCGCAGAGATATGTACAATTTGATTTTCTCCTTTTACCTTCATACGCAGATGTTCACATAGCATTTCTGCTTTCTTTTCCGCAATTTCTCTTGTTGTGTGCTTCATAAAGACCACAAACTCATCTCCACCGACTCTTCCAGCGATATCTTCAGAACGGAATAAAGTTAAAATACGCTGACTGATTTCATGAATTACTTCATCTCCCATCGCATGTCCCAAGGTATCGTTGACATGTTTAAAGTTATCAATATCAATTAAGAAGAATGCGCATGATGTATCGGGATGCTCATTTAGATACTGTGCAATCATTTGTTGTGTGGTAACCTTATTAAACATACCTGACAATAAATCTTTTTGTGCCTGATCAATCAATCGTACTTCTTTTTCCTTTTCCTCCGTAACATTTTGTATATTACAAATCGCTAGAATATCATGACTTTCTTTTGACTGTAATAAGTGAATAATCGTATTTACCCAGATATAACTGGAGGACTGTCGATTGATTCGGCGTCGATAAGTAATACGCTCTCTTAATAATCCCTGTTCAAAATGTTCTAACAGACGTTTTCGATCCACAACTTTCGCAAAAGCGGCAGCATCATCTGGGTGGACATATTCTGATTCAATCCAGCTGTTGACTGCATCAAAATCATCACTTGGTATTAACATATCCTGTTTCCAGCGTTCATGCCCTTCCACAAATTTATTTCTGGACAGATTGATGACATAGAAATCTATTGCATCTTTTAAGATGGTTGCCCTTAATGTAGATTCTTTATCTGCGAATTGCTCCAGCTCTTTTTGTTCACTGATATCATGCAGGATACCAACTGCTTTTCTTGGATCATGATGATCATCGAATATCGTTACTAGTTTCAAGGAGAACCAGCGATTGCGATATCCTGCCTTTTGTAAACGGAATTCACAATATGCCTGTTTTTCTCCTAATTCAACCTTATAGAAACAATCCATAACAACGCCACGATCATCTTCATGGATCATGGAAAATTTCTGTATATCCTGTGGTATACCCTCAATACATTTTGGTATATGATACTTATCTTCAATCATATCATTATCATGCTTGATACAATGCTCCTTGATCAGATAATCAAATACAATACTATTCGTATTGGATACTGCGATTCGATAACGTTCTGCGTTAATTCTGATTTCTTCATTCTGTTTCTTTTCTTTACTGATATCCATACAGATCCAGATAATCCCATCCTGTAAATCTTTATATTGCTCCTTGATGTGTTTTCCTTTGCTGGATACCCAGATCAACTGGTTTTTACTAATCATGCGATATTGTACATCAATGGTTTCTTTATAATCTAACTGACGATGTATTTCATCTTTCAGCTTATCATTTACCTGAATTGGCACAAAGTCTAATAAATGAACACCCTGTGCAATTCTTTCATCATCTAATTCAAATGTATCCTTAAACACAGCATTCGTATATAGAATTTTAAACCGATCATCAAACTTTGTCACCAGCATCATACCATTCATATTCTCAGAAATATAACGCAATTCCAGATTCTTTTCATCTAATTGTTTTCGTATCTTTTCCTGTTCTGTAACATCAATTAATACGTTACAGAATTTCTCCTTCTGATGGTATTTGATCAATTCCCCACAATGATAAATACTGACATATCCTTTATTTTTGGTTTTAAGATGGTAATGAGTTTCAAAGTGAGTCTGTTTTTGTGTAAGTACATGTTGTTTCAGTTGATAGAAAGCTTCCTTATCATCCTCTCTGATCATAGCGGATAATGATTGATGGAAATCCTTTCTGATTTCTTCTTGTGTATATCCAACAATTTCAAGGAAACGATCACTCATTACCTGTATCGTACAGTCTGCATCATCATCACACAACAACACACCACCTGGTATATTATCAATTAGTGTCGCAAGTTCTTTTTCCTTCTCTATGACTTCTGAGATATTCTGGAAGGTTTCTATGAATCCAATCGTTTCGTTTTTTTCATTTTGTAAGAGCGAAGAATTTACCATGTAGGTACAATCATCCCTGATAAAAGAGCTGATTGGATTTTTATGATGCAACAGACGACACACAGCACAGTTCTGGGTATGGCAGTTTTGGGTTTTCCAGATAGAACATGGTTTACCAACCACCTCTTTTAAGTCTTTTTGTATCATATGTAATGCTGCCTCGTTCATAAAGGTAATATTTTTATCTTTATCCATAATCGTAATTGGTGATGGCACCTTATTCATGACATAGTGAAAATAGCGATTGCTTTTCTTAAGCTGATTGTTACTGCGGTAACGACTATAGAAAAATACAGCACTTAAGGCGATAAAACATGCGCCTACCTTGCCAAATAAAATTAATGCTTCTTTTTGAATATCAGAAGAATATGCAGATACCAGTTCTTTTGGCAGTTCACTAACAATATACCAGTTCTGGATACCAATCGGTGCATAGTATAATTCATGTTCTTTATCATTTAATGATATGTTCACAAAGCCACTTTTCTGTGCCTTGATATCCGCAAGAAATTGCTCATAGCTTGCGCCTTTCAAAAAATGGGCAGCGTTTAGTGTGTCCTGAATCATTTCATCCTGAAACAGCTGTTTTTCATGTTTGGCCTGGTACAAGAAAAGACCATCCCCGTTCATTACATTAAAATAGCTTTTTCCCTGAAAGATAGAGCTATTTAACATTTTTGATAAATGAGCTGGCTGATAAACACAGCGCAAGCCTGCGATCACCTGATTATCCTTATAAATCGGGATAATGGTACTATAAGAAATACCAGCTTCCACCTGTGTTTTTTCAATTTTCGTATGTACGATTTTCCCCTGCATAACCTCATCCAGATATTCTGAATCATTTATTTTTAATATATGACCATCACTGGTATATGTCATCTTATTTGGTAAATCAATAGCTAATCTCAAAATTTCTTCTTCCTGCTTTTTTACAACCGAGTCTAAATACTGTATATTTTCTTCGCATGTTAATGTGTCACTCCATGTCAGATTGTCCGCTATATCTTTTAAATGATTGCTATCATCTTCTAACCCATGCAAAATTAGTTCCACATGCTGATTGGCAGACTCCTTTAAACGTTCTTCATTGGAATCCTCACTAATGCGATAAACGTCTTTAGCATACTGGTAAAAAAAGAAGATTTCAGCGAAAGCGAAAACAATGAATAAGGCGATAAAAAATCTTAATGTTTGTTTCTGTTTCACGTACGGTTGCCCCTTTCTTTTTCATATCCTCTAATATTCTTATAGCACATTTTACAACAGAAATAAACATAAAAAAAGCTATTTTTATGAACTTTGTATTTATTAAATGTAAACTAATCATAACGATATATTTTTATGAATTTTGTTGTGCTTTGTCACTAGTTTTCTACATAAAAAAAGATGACATATATCATCTTTAAAAATCAATCTAGTTTTTTCAACAGTGCCCTTTCCTTATGATAATAACTTGGAATCAATAAAACAACAGCACCGATCCATGCAAATACCTCTACCGGATATAAACCATTTCTCCCCATCCAGATGGGCAATATCAATGCGACCGCAATACGTACGATCAATTCAAAGAAACCAGATAGCATAGGAATAAATGTATCGGATAATCCCTGAATGGTAGAACGGTAAATATGCAAAAGATAAAGGATAGGCAGACACGCTGCCATAATGCGTAAGAATGTCCATGCGACCTGCATGACTTCTTCATAATTCTCGCTTCCACTTGATATAAAGAAAGACAATAACGTTTTCCCAAACAGGAATAAAATCAATGTAATGACAAGTGCTGTCACAACACTTAATACCACTGCCGATTTTAATCCTTTCGCAATACGCCTGTAGCATTTCGCCCCATAATTCTGCCCTGTATAAGTAACCATTGCATAGCCATAGGATACCGCTGATACTTCTAAAATACCATATAATTTATTTACAGCAGTAAATCCAGCCAAGAACAGTGTACCATAACGATTGATGACACTTGTTAATACCATGCCGCCTATAGAAATCAATACATTTTGTAAAGCCATAGGAAATCCAAGCTTCATCATACGCAAATAATACTCCATATCTTTAATCAGATGATGTGGCATATAGGCTTTTATCTGAAGTAATTTATAGACACAATAGCATCCAGCTAAAAATTGTGCAATAATTGTCGCAACACCAGCCCCAGCAATGCCAAAATTAAATACCATAACAAACAGAATATCCAATCCAATATTCAAAACAGATGCCAAAATCATGGCATATAATGGCGTTTTACTATTACCAAGTGCTCGCAGGATTGCCGCAAATGCGTTGTATAGCATCGTCGCAGGAAGTCCTAAAAAGATAACTCTGGTATATAATAATGTCATATCATAAATCGTATCTGGTGTATTCAACAGATGTAATGCAAATGGTATACAAGGTAATGCGATACATACAAAAACCACTGTCACAACCAGACAAGATATCATCATGGCACAGATACTGTTTTGTATCTGGTCTTCTAATTTCGTACCAAAAGCATGGGACACCATAATCGAAAAGCCCTGTGCAAATCCTGTGATAATACCAAATCCCATCCAGTTTAACCAGTCACAGCATCCAAGTGCCGCAAGTGCATCCACGCCCAGCTTTTGTGAAACAATAATCGTATCCATCACCGTATATAACTGTTGACAGATATTTCCCAGCATCAATGGTAAAGAGAAAAAGAAAATCAACTTCAATGGTTTCCCTTCACACATATTCTTTAATTCCATATAATCCTCCTTCTTCATCCTCTTAATAGAATTAATTATGCCATATGGAGGGTCACATGGGCAAGAAAAAAGGTGAGAATATCACCTAATCTAATTGTATCGTTTGTCCAGATGCTATCTGATATATGCTTTCTCCATTTGATATATACACACAAATAGCACTAGGATTATAAACTTTACTTTGATCTGCGTAAAATATCAAACGCCTGCTGGCTTCTATGTAAGCCTGTAGCTCACCATTCGTGACATACCATACATTTTTATGCCCTGTAGCCTTTTGAAAAAATGTTTCTATTTGATTCCATGTTTGATCACGTTCAAATTCATAGCTGTGTCCCCACAGGTAAAATACATTTAACCGCTCTGCATGGTGAATGCCTAAAAACTTATCCAGAAACGCAAATATATCTTCATTATGATGACATGTTGGATGCCATTCTAAGAAATCCTGTGGTAATTCAAATTTATATGTACTTTTGGTTGTTCTTGCGTATTTTATTCCACATGAACGTAAAATTTCCTTAGATGTCTGATCGTAACAGCCATTTGGATAAGAATATCCAGTGACCAAAGTATCACATATGTTTTCCAAAGCGATGCGATTATCTATTATTTCATTTATATTTTGTATACTATTTCCTCTTGTCATCGTGATATGTGAACAGCTGTGACATGCGATCTCATGTCCTTGATATAAACTTTTCACTTCACTTTTTTTGATATAAGGATATTGATGACCTTCACTGACATCAAAATAATCACTGTTCAGATGAAAGGTTGCTTTGATTCCATAACGATTCAGGATTTCCACAAAGCGATGATCCATGATTTTTCCATCATCATAACTGCAGGTAAATGCTAATGTTTTTCCTTCTGGAAAACATGTGTAAATTCTTTTTCTCATAAATTTTCCTCCAAATTTGTTTAAACAACTTTTGACTTTTTTAAACAATCACGTTACAATTATCGTACGAGGTGATGTTTATGCCAAAAGCAAAATTCACAAACATATATGAAGCTTTAAAACAAAACATTTTACATGGTGATTATAATCACAGTCATTTACTTCCAACAGAAGAAGTCTTAACTGCCAGATTTCAATGCAGCCGCAATACTGTCCGACGTGCAATCGAAAAACTTCAGGATGAAGGCTATGTGCAAAGTATCCGTGGAAAAGGCGTTGTCTTGTTGGAAAACAAAGCAGCATCCTCTTTTAAAATCGATTTGCATAACTTCAAAGGTCTAGCATCCATTCAAACATATCAAGATGTAAAAACCGCAACCAGTGTTTTAAAGTTTCAAGAAATTGTAATTGATGATGCGTTATCCGAAACCACCGGTTTTCCAAAGGGCAGTGAAGTATATTATTTACAACGATTACGTTATTTCAATAATGAACCACTGGTGCTGGATATCAATTACTTCTTAAAAAGCATCATCCAAAATCTGAGCGTTGAGATTGCGCAGAAATCCATTTATGATTATATAGAGCATGCGCTTCATTTACAAGTCATTGCTTGTCGCAGAATGATCCGGGTTGAAAAAGCTACTGCATTAGATAAAGAGCTGATCAACCTTCGTGATTTTGATTGTGTAGGAGTTACCTTAAACAATGCATATCTGGATGATGGCAAAATGTTTGAGTATACAGAATCACGCCATGCTCCTGATCATTTTACTTTTTGTGAAACTGTGTCTTTAAAAGATCGCTAAAAATGATCTTTTTTTATATGTGAAACTATACAATCCATGAAATGTTCCCCACATCCCTTCGCAAATGGCGATATCACCGCCTCAAAGGCAATAGGATTTTCATCATATGCTGCCTGATCTGGCATGTAACTAAAATAATCCATAGCATAAGATACAAGAATGATTTCATTTGATAATAAACTTTTCAGATACAAAGCCAAAGAAGAAAACAGTTCTACAGGTACATATACATAACAGATTGTATCAAACTGCATCATATGGACTGGCAGGGATAGTTGTTTGTTTTCACAATAATATCGCATCTTTTCATATAAATCATAGAGTTCTTTTTCTCTAGAATTTCGTTGCTGTTTATTCCATAATACCTGTAAATCCTCCTGTGATATATACGTTCTTGCTTTACATGTATATGTAAATGAAGATATTTTTAAATCATTTACCTGCATTTCATTTTTATTCATAACTTCTAATATATGCTGTGCCAATAATGCTCCTAAGCGTTTCACTTCTTGTATACCACTTCCATTTTTCGTAAACCGGGTAGATACATCACCACATGCTCCGTTATAAAACATGGCTAGGGATACCTGTTTTTCCAACATCTCAAAAGCCGGTCCCAATAAGTCACAGCTATATTTTGTATTTTCTTCATGCATGATCGTTGGATGACATGCATAGGAAAAGATGATTGCCTGACAACCAGATTGATTTCTAATTTTCAACACAGATAAAGTATCATCAATTGCTTTATCTTTTTGATTTCGATTTGTGCCAATATCTCGAAAATGATCTTTTGAAAAATACAGCACTGCTTCCTCTTTTGTCTGATATGCTTCACTTGCTGCTTGTATTGCTTTTTCCACAAGCATGTCCACCAACGCTTCATCATAATCTCCATCGATATAATCTAATCGTTGATTCCAGCCAGACTTTTCTAATATTTGTGCCGGCCCACTGTGCGTATGAATCGCATTAACGATTACCTGATGCTTTTTTATAGAATATTGTTTCTGTAATCTTTTGATTAATTTATTCACCATCACACCATCTACATATAGTAAATCATATTGAAAGAGAAAGACTTCTTCCTTCTCTTTCAAATAGATACAGCGAACGTGCAAATTATCTAAGATTCCATCACTTTTTCTTAATCCAATATATCCAGCCATTGGAAGCTGTAAAGATGGAGTAATGATCGCTTTCGCAAATCCGGCAATCATGATCTATTCCTCTTCCATGAATTCTTTTGGTACGGTAAACAGCCAAGTTACTACAAATGATAAGATGGCTGTGAGTATTACCAAGGCAAAGTAAATGAACAGTTGATGTGCATCATACATATATAATAGGAAACCAATAAAGCCACCAGCTCCCATGCCTTTTGCACTTAAGCCAAGTATGGTTGCTAACATACCCGTACAGCCTGCCACAAGACATGCGCCAACAAATGGTTTCATGGTATAACGCAACAAGAAACCAAACATACCAGGCTCGCCAACACCTAACATCTGTGATAAAAATGCACCATAACCAGCAGGCTTCATACGTGTCTTTTTCGTTTTTATTGTAATCGCCAATACCGCAAAACCAAGGGCAAAGAAAATCATGTTATATAATGCATTCAACTGATTAAAGCCTGTACTAGCAAGTAAAGATACCTCTAATGTTGTCATGATATGATGTACACCTGTGATAACGATAAATGGATATAGGAAAGAAACAAGGAAACCACCAATCCCAAATGGCAAATGCAGTAAACCTTCCATTAGATTCAATACCAGCATTTCAATCTGATGGAAAACAGGTCCGATCACTAATAAAGAAACAATCATCATAATCAGAATTACAAGGAATGGAGATACCATGAAATCTAAAACATTAGGCATAATCTTTCTGATTTTTAATTCCAGTTTACTGCCGATTACCCCAACCATGATTGCTGGAAGTACACTTCCCTGATATCCTACTAATGGGATACATCCAAATGCCATAATTGGAACGACGCCACTATCTGGAGTTGCCACTGCATATGCGTTTGGCAAGGCTGTAGATACCAGCATTAACCCAATAATCAATCCTAATAATGGTGTTCCTCCAAATGTCTTAAAGGTAGACCAGCAAACAAGTGCTGGCAAGAATGCAAATGTCGTGTCACATAATACAGACAGCATCACTGTCATAGATTCTGATAAACCAGAGCTGCCAAGTCCTAATAAATCCAACAACATTTCATTTGTGATTAAACCACGAAGTCCCATACATAAACCAGTTGCCGCAATGATTGGGATAATGGGGACAAAGATATCTCCCAATAAGCGAATCAATTTCTTTCCTTTTGATTGATCCTGTTGTGCCAGTGCACTTTGATCAGCTTTATTTGTTGTTGATACACCCATTTTTTCCACTTCCGCATATACTTTATTTACAACACCAGCTCCCAGAATGATCTGATACTGTCCTCCTGTAAAAAACACCCCCTTTACTTCATCCACCTTTTCCACTTCATCATCATCGATAATTTCCCGATTCTTTACAATGAGCCTTAAACGTGTTGCACAATGTGCCGCAGATAAAATATTATCCACTCCACCAGTTTTTTCCACAATTTCCTTTGCGATTCGATCATATTGAATAGCCATAATTTTTTCCTCTCTTTCATAAAAAAACACCTGAAAAAGCACACTCCATACCATGACAGCCATGTGTTATTTTCAGGTGTTGCCTGCATTACCAGTGACAATCCTTTATTCACTTTGTATCATCTTTAAGATATGCATCATCAAATAAACTTCCTCACTTAAGGTGATTTGATAGGCATAATCTTTCTTCAACAGTTCACTTATGTGATGCATACATTTCTTCATATCTTTATGCTTCGTAATCAATAAGCGATACATGTCTTCTACATTTACAATTGTTGTTGTCTGATGATGCATCATCCTTTGATAGAAGAATTTCAGATGCGTTGCCAGTCGTTGATTATCCGTGCTGTTAACATCAAACCTGCAGTTAAAACTTTCCGCAATAATATCCGTTGTTTCTTTCACAAACATCAACATATCAGAAACATCTTCATTGGATTCATCTTCTCCATTTTGAATATGGATTGCGATAAAACCAGCTTCATCATCTGGCAAGGTTACATTTAGACGCATTTTTATCAATCGTAACGCCCATAAACCGACTTCATATTCTACAGGATACATCATTTTTGTTTCCACATGAATCAGATTCGGTACCTGCTTGCCTTTTTTCGTTCTTGTGATCGCTACATACAAATGATCCACTAGAGCAGGCAATATCGTATCGCTCACATGCTTAGAAAGCTTTCGGTTTGCCCTGTCTAAAATTGCTTCCGCAATTTCCAGATATTCTACCGGCGTTGTTTCCATCATTTGATACAACAATTTTTTTCTTTGGTTTTCTACATAATAATAATTTGTGATTTTTGATTGATCGACAACATCGCCGACCTTTTTTCCAAACCCGATGCCAGTACCACTTAATAGTGCCTCACGTTTTTCCGGGGTAATGGTGGCCACCAGATTGTTATTAAAAACTTTTGTGATTTTCATAACTATCACTCCCAGTAAACATGTAACCGCTTTAGGTTTGTACCTATATGATACCCTCACTTTTACTTAATGTCAACACATTTTTATACATTTTCAATATTTGTTTAAACAAATATTGATTAATAACACTATTTTTATCATGTAATATCAATATATTCTAGATTAGTATATTAGTTGTTTAAACAATTAAAAGGAGCATTTCTGCTCCTTTTTCATTAATCCAGCTCTAAACCGCCGGTATATAATTGATAATAAATCTTTTTCTCTTTCATTAATTTCTCATGATTTCCTCGTTCTATGATATGTCCCTGATCCATAACCATGATTACATCAGAATTACGAATTGTAGATAAACGATGCGCAATGACAAATACGGTTCTTCCCTGCATCAGTTTATCCATACCATCCTGTACGATTTTTTCGGTACGTGAGTCAATAGAACTGGTCGCTTCATCAAGAATTAAAACAGGAGGATTTGCCAAAGCTGCACGAGCGATGGATAATAACTGTCGCTGTCCTTGTGATAGAGATGCACCATCTCCTGTAATCATGGTTTGATAGCCATGATCTAAATGACGGATAAAACCATCTGCGTTCGCAAGTTTTGCGGCGGCAATGACTTCTTCATCGCTTGCGTCATTTTTTCCATAACGGATATTATCCGCAATGGTGCCGGTAAACAAGTGGGTATCCTGAAGAACAATACCTAAAGAACGGCGCAAATCATCTTTCTTGATTAATTTGATATCAATGCCATCATAGGTAATCATTCCTTTTTGAATATCATAGAAACGATTGATCAAATTGGTAATGGTTGTCTTGCCCGCACCTGTTGCGCCAACAAAAGCTACCTTTTGACCACGCTGTGCATATAAATTGATATCAAATAATATCTGTTTATTATCCACATATCCAAAGTCCACATGATCAAAGATGATATCACCAACTAAAGGAACATAGGTAATCGTTCCATCATTTCTAGGATGACGCCATGCCCATTTTCCAGTATGCTGTTCACTTTCCACAAGTTCTCCATTTTCTTCTTTTACATTTGCCAGTGTCACAATACCTTCATCTACTTCTAATTCCTCATCCATCAGCGCAAAGATACGCTTAGCACCCGCAGATGCCATAATAACAGAATTTAACTGCTGGGATACCTGTGTAATAGGTCCGGTAAATGATTTATTCAATTGAAGAAAACTTGCCAGCGCACCCAGTGTTAATCCACCAAATCCATTAATAGCAAGTACACCACCAATGAGTGCTGTTAATACATAAGAAATATTTCCTAAGTTTCCAAGTACCGGCATCAAGATATTCGCATACTTATTTGCCTGATAGGCACTTTCAAATAATGCATCATTTACTTCATCAAATTCTTTTTTGACTGCTTCTTCATGCGTAAATACTTTAACAACCTTTGTGCCACTCATCATTTCTTCAATATAGCCATTGACTTTACCAAGATCTTTTTGCTGACGATGGAAATAAATACTACTTTGTCCAGCGATTTTACTCATCACTGTTTTCATAATCAACACCATCACAATAACGATCAGCGTTAATGGAAGGCTTAAGATACACATGGAAATAAATACACCAATAATCGTAATCAATGATGAAAACAACTGGGGAATGCTTTGTGAAATTACCTGTCGCAAGGTATCTGTATCATTGGTATAAACTGACATGATATCCCCATGAAAGTTGGTGTCAAAATATCGAATAGGAAGTTTTTCCATATGGGCAAATAAATCATCACGAACACGTTTCATGGTACCCTGTGATATCTCAATCAATAGTTTGCTATACAGATATGTAGAAACAACACCACATAAATAAATACCTCCCATGGTACATAATGCTTGAAATAATGGGGTGAAGGAAGGATTGGCAGTTTCCAGTAATGGTGTAATATAATCATCAATCAGACTCTTAATGAATAAAGAACTGACAACAGTGGCAAGTGAACTGATGATGATAAATATCAATACGAATACACTGACTGCCTTATAATGTGCAATCGTATATTTCATTAAACGCAATAATACGTTCATGGAGTCCTTATCGGCCTTCACTCTACTTTGTTGTTTATTTACTCTCATCATCTTCACCTCCCTTTACCTGTGTTGCATATACTTCCTGATAGATTGGGTTGGTTTTCAATAGTTCTTCATGTGTACCAAAACCAGATACTTTACCATCATCCATCACGATGATTTTATCCGCATCTTCAATAGATGAAATACGCTGAGATATAATAAACTTTGTGATATGTGGAAGATCTTCTTTAAATGCTTTTCTAATCAGATAATCTGTACGTGTATCCACGGCACTGGTAGAGTCATCCAAGATTAATATTTTTGGATTCTTCAATAAGGCACGTGCGATACATAAACGCTGTCGCTGTCCTCCGGAAACATTACTGCCACCTTGTTCGATATGGGTATCATAACCATTAGGAAATGCTTGTATAAAACTATCAGCCTGCGCCAGTTTACATACATGTATCATCTCTTCATCACTTGCATCGCCTTTTCCCCAGCGAAGATTATCCTTAATACTGTCTGAGAACAGCACATTATTCTGTAATACCATGGAAACCTGATCACGCAATACTTTTACATCATATTCTTTCACATTATGACCGCCAACCAACAGTTGTCCTTTTGTGACATCATATAATCTTGCCAATAGCTGCACAAGTGAAGATTTTCCACTGCCGGTACCACCCATAATTCCAATCGTTTGTCCTGCTTCTATTCGTAAATCGATATCCTGTAAAGCATCACTTTCACAATGTTCTCCATAAGAGAAACTGACATGATCAAATACCACAGAACCATCTGGAACATCCATTAATGCATTGTCTGGTGATACGATATCACTTTTTTCTTCCAGAACTTCATGAATACGCTTTACAGAAGCAAATGACATAGACAACATAACAAATATCATGGATAACATCATCAAAGACATTAATATATTCATGGTATACGTTATCATACTCATAAGCTCCCCAGTAGTTAATGTGGAGCCAACGATTTTTTGTGCACCCAGCCAAGAAATTGTGATAATACATCCATACATGGCTAACTGCATAGATGGTGAGTTAAATATCAGGATATTTTCAGCTTTCTTAAACATTTTATATATCTGATAAGATGCGCTGTGAAATTTATTGATTTCATGGTCCTCTTTTACATACGCCTTGACTACACGCATATTGGTGATATTCTCTTGTACACTGGCATTTAAATCATCGTATCTTTCAAATACTTTCAAAAAGATCGGATGTGCAAAACGCATAATAATTATCAAGACAATTCCTAGAAATAAAGCCGCATAAAAGAAAACCATAGACAACTCTGAATTGATGATAAATGTCATACTCAAAGCGCATACCAGAGTCAATGGCGCACGTACACACATACGCAATACCATTTGATAAGCATTCTGTACATTGGTCACATCCGTCATTAAACGTGTCACAAGTCCTGCTGTGGAAAAATGATCCACATTCTGAAAAGAAAAATCCTGTATATTGGAAAACATTGCTTTCCTTAGATTCCTTGCGAAGCCTGCGGATCCATAGGCAGCATATTTTCCAGACATAGCACCACAAAATAATGAACCAAATGCCGCAACACTCATAATCAAACCAAACTTTACAACCTCTCCCATATCGCCTTTACTAACACCCAAATCAATGATATAAGACATTAAAAATGGCAGGGATATTTCTAAAAGCACTTCTCCCACCATGAATACTGGCGCAAGAATGGATGCTTTCTTAAACTCTTTTACTTCCAATAATAATCGTTTTACCATAAAGAACTCCTTTCTCTTTTATACCTATAGCATGCTATATATTTAGCCATAAAACGGCTTCAGGTGTTGCCGTATAAAATCTTTTCTAACATATATGCCAGACTTTTTACTTCTTCTTCACTCAAATTTTCTACCAGCTGTTGCTCATTTTCCTGAAATTTTTTACGTAATACCTTGTCTAATTCTAATGCTTCATTCGTGACATCAATATTTTTTACACGTGCATCTGCCGGATTTACTTTTCGTATGATCAATCCTTTATTCTCTAAACGATTTAATATACCTGTCACAGTAGGATTTGATATATCCATATCACGTTCAATATCTCTTTGATTGATGATTCTTCCTTGATCATGTGCCTTAAATAAATAAATCAAGGTAAACGTTTGTGCACCCGTCAAATCAAACTCCGCAAACATTTCATTTAAACGCACCTGATTCATATGGAATACTTGTTTGATTAAAAAGCCAATTCTTTTATCTGACATATCTTCACCTCATTTAAATAGTCAGCTATATGATAGCACGCTATGTATTATAATCCCAGATTTTATATTTGTCAAACAAAAGAAAACAAGACCAGGCATTACGCCTGATCCTGTACCTTCTTGAAATGTAAGATGGCTTTAAACAAATCACCATCAATTTCAATATGGAAGCTTCCCTGTTGAACCTCTGTAAAACTCTTTACAATCGCAAGACCTAATCCACTTCCTGTTTCATGACGGGACTTATCTCCTCGCACAAAACGGTCCACAATCTCTTCTGCGGTGAAATTCATCTGTTCCATGGATATATTTTTAAATATGATTTCTACATCATCCTTCACATGTACTTCAATATAAACACGACTATTTGGCATCGCATACTTACTTATGTTGGTAAACAGATTCTCAAAGATACGATATGTTTTATCTCCATCCAAATGACAAATGATTTCTGATTCCTCAAAGCAAGTAATGATATTCAGTCCTTTTTCTTCCAGCTGATCCATACATTCTGCCTGTGCCTGTTCGATTAAGGCAATGATATTAATATCCATCAAAGACAGCTTCATATTGCCACTATTTACTTTACTGACATCAAATAAATCTTCTATCAACGTTGTCAAACGATTAGAATATTGATTCAAATTCTCCAGATATTCATGTCTTGTGGCTTCATCCAACTGATCATCCTGTAGTAATACGATATAATTTTTGATACAGGTAAGCGGTGTTTTTAAATCATGTGATACATTACTGATAAGTTCTGTTTTCATATTTTGTGATTTTGTTTCTTCTTTTACTGCTTTCTCAAAACCATCACGAATATGGGAGAAATCTTCTTTCAATCCATTGAACATGCCTAAATCTTCCTGTATATTGACATCGAAATTACCATTTCCCAGTTGTTTTGCGGCATCTATGATTTTTAGATAATCCTGCTGTATCTTCTTTGCTTTCTTACTGATCCATACAAAACATAATAATGCATATACAATCGCAAGGAAATAACCAAATACCCAAATCGTACACATGATAAAGATGATAATGGTATTGATCAACACAAATTTAAGAATCGTTTTATCTAATGAATTGGATAAATCAAATTCACTAAGTCGATGACTGTAGCTTTTTATCTTTCGGATAAGGGAAGCTATTAATGTATCTTCTTTCAAATATCGCATGATGCCATGCGCAAAGATATACTTGATTTGGAAGATTTCAAGAGAAATAACCGCCAGTGTGATAAACCATACCACAAAGTTTATGATTGGGATCAACATATTTCCCCCACCAATGTTCATCTGATGAAAGAATTCATAGAATTCTTTGTTTATCGTGAATACACTTAACATGATTGTACTAGTAATCCAAATACTGATTAAAAAAGCCATCAATAAGATACGTAATCCAGCTTTCAAATGATAAATCCTTTTAAACAAAGGCGCATTTTCCACAACACGAACAGGATATATTAAGAAGTACATAAACAATATTCCACAACATACTGCCATTGCTGTAGCCGCAAATGCATAGGCATAAGATTCATAATACACATTGCCATAATAATGACTGCTTTTTGTGACTTCTTGAGGAAGTGCAAAACTCACAGATAAGTTTTTTGGAATATTTACTTTGATACTCTCATCGCCATAATGTACACCATGATAATCAAATCCATTCTCTACATCTTCAACAGAGTATAAATCCATATACCTATCACGATAATAATCTAAAACATTATTGGCAATAGATTCAAATATAGATTGATTAAATATTCTATCATCTAAATCACCTTTCATTTGTATACTGCTATCCGCATGAAATTGAATGGTGAATTGAAACAGCTTATCCGTTTTTTCCATATTTTCTTTGTGATGGGAAAGCTCTTTATTTGTTTTGGTGTCAACTGCCTGAAACATAAAGTCAGAATCACTTTGTATCACAGTAAGACTGTTTTTTAATACATCATTGATATACTCATCGCATATATTCTGCATATATTCTGGTACTTCTTTGCCATAACTTAGCACTTTATAATCTGGATTCATGGCTTTTTGTAAAGCTAATGCATAATAACCAAATTCGTCACAATAGTGTAGTGTAATATCTTCCTTTGACACTTTACTATGTTCTCTTACATTATCATAAAGTGATAAAACAGTACCACTCATGATGGCTAATAATAAACAAAAGATGACAAGAAATATCCCTTGTTTCTTTTTCATAATCTTCACCTGACCTTTTCTATTTTATATCCAATGCCCCAAACCACTTTTAAATATTCTGGTTTGCGAGGATTTACTTCAATCTTTTCTCTTAATTTTCGTACATGTACCATAATCGTTTCTGTATTAATAGCATCTTCTTTCCATACGGCTTCATAGATTTCTTCCGCTGAATATACACGCCCAGGATAGCTCATCAATAACTCTAATATTTGAAATTCTTTGGCAGTTAATCGAATCGCATTGCCATTCACAAATGCTTCTTTGCTGTATTGATCAAGTTCTAAACCACCAACAATTAAACGATGGCTTTGCTCAACCGGTTTTCCTGCATTCTTTTTTAAATCAAGAATCTGTTCATAACGGCGAATATGAGAATTGACTCTTGCGATTAATTCCATTGCCTCAAAAGGCTTGGTCACATAATCATCTGCCCCAAGATTTAATCCTGTAATCTTATCGATATCTTCTGATTTCGCACTTAAAAAGATAATAGGAAAATCGTAATTTTTTCTTAGCTGCATGGTCATCGTGATGCCATCCATTACCGGCATCATAATATCGACAATGGCAAGGTGTATTTCATGTTGCGCAACCATTTGTAGACCTTCTTCCCCATTTTGTGCCTGTATGACTTCATATCCTTGATTCTTTAAAAAGATAGATACCGTTTCTCTAATTCCCTTTTCATCTTCTACGACTAATATTGTATGTTTCATATCATCCCATCCTTTATACTTGCTTCTTATTATACCATTTTTTTGACTATTTCCTCCTTTATGTAACTAAAGTATAAAAAACAAATCAAAAAACAAACTTGCAGGAATTCTTAAAAATTTCTAAACAAAAAGAGATGATGTTACTCACCTCTCATCTCAATCAGGATATCACGAAGTTCTGCGGCACGTTCAAAGTCTAATACTTTTGCGGCTTCCTTCATTTCCTTTTCAATATTTGCCATCAGCTTCTCTTTATCTTTCTTGCTGACTTTATGCTTCTTATTCATATACTTCGCTGTCATTTCCTGCGTTTCTTTACTTCGGACAACTTCATGGATTGGTTTCACAATTGTCTTAGGTGTGATACCATGCTCCTTATTATAGGCAATCTGAATCTCACGACGACGTGCGGTTTCATCTAGTGCCTTTCGCATAGAATCTGTAATCTTATCTCCATACATGATAACTTCCCCATGCGCATTACGAGCAGCTCGCCCAATAATCTGGATTAAAGAACGCTCACTTCTTAAGAAGCCTTCCTTATCGGCATCTAATATCGCAATCAGGGATACTTCTGGAATATCCAGACCTTCACGAAGCAGGTTGATACCAATCAATACATCATATTTTCCTTTACGCAAATCACGAATGATTTCTGTTCGCTCAATGGTTTTTACTTCATGATGTAACCATGCCACCTTAAAATCCATGCCTTTTAAATAACTGGTTAAATCTTCTGCCATACGCACGGTTAACGTTGTAATCAACGCTCGTTCATTCTTTTCAATACGCTTTCTGATTTCATCTACCAAATCATCAATCTGTCCTTTGGTTGGACGTACTTCTACCACTGGATCCAACAAACCAGTTGGACGAATGATCTGTTCAATGACTTCTCCATGGGTTTTATCTAATTCATAATCTCCAGGAGTCGCACTGACAAAGATTGCCTGATTGATCATCTTTTCAAATTCTTCAAAACGAAGTGGTCGATTATCCAAGGCACTTGGTAAACGGAAACCATAATTTACAAGGGTTTCCTTACGTGCACGGTCCCCATTATACATTCCTCTTACCTGTGGTAAAGATACATGACTTTCATCCACAACCAGTAAAAAATCTGAAGGAAAATAATCAAATAAGGTATAAGGACGTTCGCCTGGTTTTCTGCCATCGATATGACGGGAATAGTTTTCAATACCTGGACATACACCAAACTCACGAAGTGCTTCTACATCATATCTTGTGCGCTGTTCCAGTCGTTGCTTTTCTAACAGCTTGCCTTCATTTTCTAACACCTGTATGCGATCTTCTAATTCTTCTTCAATCGTTCCAGCGGCGCGATTGATAATTTCCTGTTTGGTCGCATAGCCACTGGCAGGATAGATGACATATACCGTATAGGCATTCAATACTTTGCCAGTCAATGGATCTACTTCACAAATACGTTCAATTTCATCATCAAATAATTCAATTCTTAACACATAGCTGTCCGTATGTCCCAATGCAATTTCTATGACATCTCCACGTACTCGGAAAGTTCCACGAACCAGGTCCATATCATTACGTGTATACTGACGAGCCACCAGTTTTCCCATTAATTCCTTACGATCAATGATATCCCCCACACGCAGTGAGAAAAACATATCACGATATTGTTCTGGGTTGCTGGCACCATAAATACAGGCAACAGATGCGATAATGATCGTATCACGACGCTCTAAGATACTATTGACTGCGGCCATACGAAGCATATCCAACTCCATATTGGTTGTCGCATTTTTATCAATGTAAGTATCCGTACTAGGCAAATATGCCTCTGGCTGATAATAATCAAAGTTAGATACAAAGTATTCCACACGATTATGTGGAAAAAATTCTTTAAACTCACTGTATAACTGACCAGCTAATGTTTTATTATGTGCAAATACCAGGGTAGGTTTATTCACCTGTGCGATTACATTGGATATGGTAAAGGTTTTACCAGTACCTGTAGCCCCCAGTAATACCTGTTGTTTTTTCCCTTCCCGTATCCCTTCCACAAGATCATGAATTGCCTTTGGCTGATCACCTTGTGGCTGATATTGGGATACCAGATCAAATAATTTTTCTTCTTTATCCATTTGCTATTTCCACCGCTTTCTTCATTTGCGTATCATATTGATCTAAATGTGCATTCCATTCCTGAGAGATACTGGATAATAACGATGTAATGACTTTACTGTCAATGTTTCCATTGGCTTCCATTCCCATTTTTTTCTGATATTGTTTTAAAGCTTCACCTGATGCAATAGAAAAATACTCATCCGTGCGATCCACTGGATATCCTAAAAATTTCAGATATGTCTGAACTGATTTCGCCGCAAGACTCACACTGTCTGGCTTATACACTTCATCTTCATCTAATTTTGGTGCACCCAAAGTCAAAGCAGGATCAAGTTTTACTTCTACATCCGGTTCAATTCCTACTTCATTGATTTTATCACCATTTGGTGTAATCCATTCTCCTACCGTATATTTGAACATACTGCCATCAGAGAACGTTACAGGAATCTGTACAGTGCCTTTACCATATGTTTTAACACCGACAACTGTTGCGTTCATCTGTTGTTTTAACGCAGCCGTCAATACTTCTGCGGCACTGGCTGTTCCATCATTTACAAGCACCACCAGTTTATCAAATGTATACTGCTCTACATCTTTTGTTTTATAGTCTGTTACTTTTCCATTCTTGTCATCTTCTTTAAAAATCAGTTTATCCGGTCCCATCAAATAGCTGGCAACATCTTGTACAGCCGTCAGATATCCACCGCTGTTATCACGCATATCAATTACCAAACGCTTACAGCCAGCTTTCTTTAAGTCCTCTAAATGTGCTTTTACTTCTTCTCCAGTTGTTTCCGCATAACTATCAATTTCCAGAATACCGACTTCTCCATTCACAGAACTTAACACAGAATCATTGACTTTTCTTCGTTCTACTGTTTTCTTGATATGTTTATTTTCACGAACGATCTCGATTTCAATTTTACTGCCTGTATCACCTTTGATCATATCTGCGACTTCATCAATGGTTAAATCTTTTACTGGTTTTCCTTTGATGGCATAGATCTGATCGCCACTCATAAGTCCTGCTTCTTGTGCAGGAGAATCCTTATATACTTTTGATATGATAAATACGCCTTTGCTTTGTTCAAAATAAGAAACGCCGATACCTACAAAGCTTCCTTCCATGGAGCTTGTGAAGCTTTTGCTCTGGGTAGGTTCTAAGTACATGGTATGTGGATCGCCACCTGCATCTACCATTCCATTGATCGCACCTGAAATAAGTGTATCTTTCAGATCATCTTTATCTTTCCCAAAATAAAAGTTGGTACTCATTGTTTGATAAATATCAAAGAATTTTTTGAAATCTTCATCACTTGTGGCAGATGTAGACTTACTCCAAACATTGTTGGATAAAAATCCTCCAATAAAAAACACGATACATGCTGCAACCGTTAGGATCCTTCTTTTCTTGATTTTCTTTTCTGCTTCTATTTCATCCGGCCATTTATGACGTACCAGGTGGTAACGAACAACTTTTTTTGCCATGTCTTTCACCTCTATATTTGATAAGTTTTTTTACGAGTTATATCATACCATATTTATCCAGTATTGATAAGAGCAACACCCAAAGAAAAAGATGTCATTGGACATCCTTTTCCTGAATTTTTTGCTGTATGATCTTTAATTGTTCATTCGCCTGCGTATAAGCGAATAGCTGATACGCCATCAATATAGACACATAAATACATAACATATGAAGATATACAGAAAGATAGTATGGCATGATCCATAATAAGACATTCATGATCATGATGCCTATATAAACAAATCGTGTATGTTTTGATAGTACAGGAAGAAAGTAACACCAGCCCTCCATGATTCCTGCCACTAGCATAGAGGCGATGAATAAATAAGCAAACACATGGGGATGAAAACCATAGAATGAATCAGATATATGATTGAAATACAATATTTGAAATAATGTGAATGCCAAAGAAAAGAAAAATGTCGCAAACATATACGTGTAAATTCGATTTTTCATATTGATCACCTCATTCCTAATTTCTTTTTAAATGTTTTCCAATATTGACGAGAGCATTCTAACAAAATACCATTTACCATTTCCATGCTGTAGCATGCATTCAACGCCGGCATGATACTCTTAATCTTTGATATATTTACGATGGTGCTTTTATTGATGCGGATAAACATATCATCTCCTAATAATTCTTCTGCTTCATACAAACGATAATTGATTTCATAAGATGCTTTTTCTGTATGCAGATATGCTTCTCTTCGATATCCTTCTATATATACGATATCTTTTGTGGGAATCGGATACATACGATCATGAAGTTTTCCTATCATGATATGCTCCTGTTGATGAAGCATCATTTGCGCAACCTCATGCACTTCTTTTAAATGCTCGATATCAAAGTTGATACAAACACCGTCATAGAAACAGCCTTTTTCCACAAAGACGACAGGCAATGAGCGATAAGGCAGAAACTCCTGCTCCAGCATAGTTTGATGCTGCACTTCACAGATCAGCTTCATGGCTTACTCTCCTGTAATGGTATATGGAATGTTCGCTCATGCATGCCTTCCCCTTGATATTTCATAACGATAACTGCCTGATCATATGTTATCGTCTGTTCATATGTCATTACCCTGTCATCCCAGCTGGTATACCTGATTTGTCCTTCATCAATATGCTGGTGCACAAATGGTTCCCATGGAACATCTGTTAATTGAATTGTATTGCTTCTTGCCATAACTTTACCATATTGTAAATATTCTATATACATTTCCACTTGTGTGTATCCTTTTGTCTGTGCCATTTGAAATATATTTGTTTTGATGATTGGAGCTTGTAAGATTGCAGTATTTCCTGTGTATAGTTCTGTAATGGTGATTCCTTGTGCATTACCATGATATACATGTTCTTCATGTTCCTTAACAGGATAAGTTTCTTCCAATATCAGCTTTTCCTGTTCATCATATAATTGTACATGCATAGATATTTGTGATCTGCTGTCTGTTTGATATTCCATCATATCATGGCTGCCGGTTAATGCGATACGATATTCTCCATTATTCTGTTTTTCTACCTTCACAATATCCGGCTTCATAAAACGTTTATCTGATGGTTCTTCTTTAATAGGTTTGCCATCCACATACAGTTGATATTTCATAAGTTTTACCTGGTTTGCGATGGTTTCATCCTTTGTATAGAAGTTCACTTTTTCATAATTATAGAAATCGGAATCATTTTGATTTTTTGATATTCTGACTAATCCGGCAATTCGGCTGTTTGTTGTAGAGCCTTCATAAATACGGTCCTGATAAGCTGAAGATGGTGTAATCTGCATAGATGATAAATACAGACTCTGTGTTCCATATAAGATACCTGCGGATAAAAGAATCACTACCAGCATGATGATCGAATGCTTTTTTTGAAATGACAATGGTTTTTCATGAACTGGTAAAAGCTCCATATCTTTTAACTGTCGGTTGATGGATAAAACAAGCATAATAAAATATATATAATTGAAAATACGAAAGCATACGAGAATAAATAGGATTGCCTGTGCCAGTTCGCTATAGAAAAGCATCAAAGTTAATGAAAGATAAACGCCAACAAACATGATAAGATACAGAATTGTGAAATAACGTATCTGTTTTTTGGTTTTCTCACTACACTCATTTCGTGTACTGTAGAGAAGGTTTAATAAAATGACTGGTTCTACTATACTTGCGACTATGATTGACCAACGTGTGTCTTGAAAACACAATGTCATAAACAACAACACACTGCTTATCACTGCGATGAATAGTTTTCTGTTTTGAATACGTTGTTGAATCTGATATAATCCCATGAACAGAAAAGCAAAACCAATCAGCGACAAATTTGATGTTGAGAAAATCGTTGTACTGATTGTCAAAGGAAACATCATCAGAAAATATGCCAACGCAATATATCCATATCCCATGATCACACCCTCTTTCTACCTTTACTATACAATAAATTATCTAATATACCAGTGAAAATGGCTCCACTTGCATTTTTTGATGTTCCTCTTGCATTACTACTATTTTATCATATTTATAAAAAAGAGGATGTATCAATAGATACATCCTAACGTTTCCAATGTAAATATTTGGTTGTGGAGAAAAAACTTCCCACAAGACCAACGCCCATACCACCTAAAATCAATATTCCACATACTTTTAATGCGAATGGGTATACAGGAAGTAATGCGAACATGCTGGTAACAATTTGTCCATTTGCCATATCGTATAAATAAGCATATCCAAAATATGCGACAAGACATGGAATGATAGAACCAATTAATCCAATCAGCATTCCCTCTATCATAAATGGTACTTTGATATACCAGTTGGCAGCCCCGACATTTCGCATAATAGAAATTTCATTATTGCGGGCATAAATCGTCATTTTGATGGAATTTGATATTAAAAATATCGCCAGCGCAGTTAATAAAACCACAAAAATCATTCCACCGGTTCTTACTTTGTCTAACAGTTTGACCATATCAGAAACACTGGTACCACCATATACTGCTTCTTTCACAAAATCTTTTTTACTAATTTCATCCGTAATTGCTTTGATACGGTCTGCGTCTTTCACAGATACATAATATGCTGGAAATAATGGGTTTTCTTTTCCACGATACATTGCGAATTCTTCGCCCATTTCCTTGATATATAATTCCAGCTCCGCATCCTTATCAGAGAAGGTTGCTTTCTTTACACCGGAGATTGCTTCCAGTTCTTTTTTCATTTTTGTGATATCTTTATCTTTGGTATAATTCTTATTTAATTGCACGTGAATACTTAAGTCTTCCGCAATATTGTCTGTGAACTGTCCAACATTTCCCGCAATCAACAGGAATGCTGCAAATAAAATCAATGTGACTGTTACAGCACTAGAAGCACTTAAAGACATTGCTAAATGACGAAAGATACTAAGAAATGCCGTTTTTATATGTTTTGGCAATGATTTAAAGAAACTAATCATGTTTCAAGTATCCCCCCTTCATAATATCCGCAACGATATATCCTTCCTCCAGACAGATCGTACGTTTTTTAAATCGGTCTACGATTGTTGAATCATGTGTAACCATTACGATTGTTGTGTTTTCCACAGCGTTGATTTTTTCCAAAAGCTCCATGATTTCCGCACTCTTTTCAGGGTCTAGATTTCCTGTAGGTTCATCCGCAATCAATACTTTGGGATGATTGGCAATCGCACGCCCAATGGTTGCTCTTTGCTGCTGTCCTCCACTTAATTCATTAGGAAAAGATTTTGCCTTATCTTCTAAGGATACAAGTTCTAATACCTCACGAACACGACGGCGGATATCTACTTTGTTCATACCAATGACTTCTAACGCAAATGCGATGTTTTCAAATATTGTCAAACGAGGCAGTAAGCGATAATCCTGGAATACAACACCAATATTTCGACGATATACCGGCACCTTTGAATGTTTTAGTTTTCCTACATTGATGTTTTCCACCATAACTGTACCACTTGATGGTATTTCTTCCCCATCCAGCAGCTTGATCAATGTAGATTTTCCCGAACCAGTCGGTCCAATAATATATACAAATTCTCCATCATCAATTGCCAGATTCACATCGCGTAATGCATGTACCCCGTTTTTATATTCTTTTGAAACATTTTCTAAAAGAATCATCTTCTCACTCCTCACATTTGCTAAATCACTTGTGCTGTTTTAATATCCAAATACACTTTCCGGACGCTGTCTACATGGAGGTCCGCTGACTTCACATGTTCTCGATAATGCGGATGATCCCCATCCACAGCCCCATGCAAAATCGACTGTTGACTGGAAAGATGAGATAGCTGACGACAGACTCATTTTTCCAAGATTAAATACTTCCACATGAGAATGTGGTCCAGTAACATTTCCACTGGCGCCAACTGCGCCAATCTGTTGCCCTTGTTTTACTTCTTGTCCTGCACTTACCGGGAATGGTGATTGTGCCATATGCGCAAAACTTACAGCATAGGTAATACCATCTACCTGAGTTAAAAACATCAATGTGTTTCCACCGCCAAGTGGCCATCCTATCCAGTTCCCCAAAAAGCCATCATAGGTTCCAACTGGGTTATTGGCATATAGAATAATACCATCTGCAGGCGCATAAATTGGTGTTCCAACGCCTGCCGCAAAGTCCATACCCAGATGCACACCTCCACCAAAGCTTGCTGGATAATACCATGTACCTGCTGATTTTGATGCTTTGATTGGAGATACCATGGTACCATTTCCAGAATAATCAATTTTTTGTGCTACTGATGTATTGATATTGATGATATTTCCCTGCAACGCACTTAAATCAGCCTTTACACTACGCATCTTCTGATTTAAATCCGCTTCTTGTTTACGATATTCATTTAATAATTTTTCTTTTTCTTTTAACAAGTTTTCTGCTTCTTTTTTATCCTTTTCGTTTTGTTTCTTCTTGTCTGCTTCATCTTCTTTTAATCTTGTCTGTTCGGATTTATCCAGATCAAGCTTCGCTTTTTCTTCCTTTAATTTTTCAATTTCATTTTGATCACTTTCTGTGATTTTCTGAAGGCCTTCTGCCTTTCGTATCAAGTCCACCAAATCACTGGCACCCATCAATATTTCAATATTGGTATTTGTGCCAATCGTAGCCTGACCTTCCACCATACGCTTTTTAATTAGATCATTACGCTTTTTAATATCTGCTTCTTTTTGCTTGATTTCTCCATCAAGCTTTGTGATTGCGGCCTGTATCGTACGAATATTTGCATCATTCAATTCTATTTTCTTATTGATTTTCTTCACCAATGCATCCTGTTTATTGACCATATCCTGAATCGAATCAATATTGCCTTTGATACTTGCAATCTGTTTATCCAAATCATCTGCCTGATTGGCTATTTCATCGCTCAAGCCGGCATAATATGATTTGAATTCCGCACATTCTTGCGCCTGTGCACTGGTTTCCTGAGGAACAGAGCACCGCTTTAACCATGCATCCTCATTACCTTCAAAATCATTTGCGTAGAGTGCAGTTCCAGAAGAAGCTAATACACTCATACACAGCATCGATAGTGCCAATGTTATTTTTATTTTTTTCATCGTCGCCACCTCAAATATTTTGTTACCGCAAAGAAACTGCCTAAAATACCAACCACTGCGCCACACCCAAGCAGCATCAAAGAGATATACATGGTGAATGGGAATGGTTTTTCTAAAACAAACATACTGCTTAAAAATGCACCATGCATACTATCATATAAAACCGCATAGCCGACACATACAATCAAGATTGGAATTACAGCACCAATCATACCAATCAGCATGCCTTCAAACATAAATGGTGTTTTGATATATCCATTGGTTGCGCCAACATTTCGCATGATTGATATTTCTGTATTTCTTGTATAAATTGTCATTTTAATCGTATTGCTAATCAAGAAAACCGCAAGTAAAGACAACGCCAATACAAATACAGCACCGCCTGTACGAAGCGTATCAAAAATCTCAATCATATTATCAATTTGTTCCCCGCCATATTGTGCCTTTTCTACTCCCTCCATTTCATTTAATTTCTTTGTGATGACAGGAATATCACTCGCCTGATTTACCTCTACGATAAATACATTTGGCATAGGATTATTATCTTCATAACGTTTAAATACAGAACCACTTTCATCAATCAGCATGGCAAGTTCATCTTCCTTACTGGAAAAATCAATCTGTTTTACACCCTGCATGTTTTTGATTGTTTTCTGCATTGCTTCAATTTCTTTATCTGTTTTTATCTGGTCTATAGAAACGCGAATTTTCAAACTGCTTTCCACATTTACCGCAAAATTATTGACATTACCTGCTAACAAAATAAATAAAGCAATCAATACCAATGTCACAGTAACTGCAGATACACTGGATAATGTCATCGCAAAATGACGTCCCAGTCCTTTTAAAGCCGTAAGAAAATGATGTGGTAAATTCTTTATTCCTTTAATCATAGTTATGGTACCCGCCTTTAGTTAGGTCACTCACAATATAACCAGATTCCAGTGCTACTGTACGTTTTTTATATGAATTTACCAGAGATGAATCATGTGTTACCATTAAAATAGTTGTATTTTCTACTTCATTGATTTTTTCCAATAACGCAATAATTTCTTTTGACATTTCCGGATCAAGATTACCTGTAGGCTCATCTGCAATCAACACTTTTGGATGATTGGCGATTGCCCGCCCTATGGTTGCTCTTTGCTGTTGTCCACCACTTAATTCTCTAGGAAAGGCCTTTGCTTTATCTTCTAATGATACCAGCTGCAATACTTCACGTACACGTTTTCGTATCGTTACTTTATCCAAAGCCAAAACCTCTAAAGCAAATGCAATATTTTCAAATACTGTCATGGTTGGTAATAATCTAAAATCCTGGAACACAACACCAATATTTCGACGATAAATTGGAACTCTTGAATGACGTAATTTACCAACATTGGTATTTGCCACCCAGACTTCTCCACTATCAGGAATTTCTTCTCCATCTAATATTTTAATTAATGTAGATTTTCCACATCCTGTAGGACCGATAATATAAACAAATTCGCCTTCATCTATTTCAAGATTTATATCTCTCAGTGCTTTTACACCGTTTTTATATGATTTAGAAACATTTTTTAAAAGGATCATGCCATCAACTCCTTATGCATTTCATTATACCATAAAAACGCAATTTCATTGTTAGTAAATTCTTACAATTTTATGGGATACGAAAAACAGGGTGGAAAGTTTTCCACACCCTGTAACCTATGACAGATTCTTTGCGAGCTGTACTGCTAATTTTAAGATTTCTTTTTTTACATCAAAGTTTTCTTCATTCTTTAAACTGCGCATTTCATACTCTTCTTTTCCCAGATTATCCGCTGAATAAAAAAATTGAGCAATTCTTTTTTTACGAAAAGATGCCAAAGCCGCAATTGCAGAACATTCCATATCCACACATATACATCCCTGTTCTTTACGTTTTGCGATTTTCGCTCTTGTTTCACGATAAGGCGCATCCGTTGTCCATACTTTCCCCACATGATAATGAAGTTTACATTCATCAAAGAACTTTTTCATTCGATCAAGGGTGTCATGATTGACCATAATTTCATCACTTGCTTTAACATAATGATAGCTGCAGCCTTCATCACGTATTGCTGCATCAGGCAATATAATAGCACAATCATGAATTGTCGCATCCAAAACCCCACATGTGCCAAAAACCACAATTGTTTCTACACCCATCGCAAACAATTCCTCATATTCCGAAACACAAGCCGATGCTCCAACAGCAGACATAAACAATCCAATTTCCTGTCCATCTACATTTATTCTATATATTGGAAGTTTTCCATTTGCGGATGAAATACAACTTATGATTTCACATTTAAAAATCGATAATGCATGTTCAATCAAGTCATTCGCAAAACAGGTCACTACTGTTTTAGGACAGTTCTCTAATGGCTTTACGATATCCTCAGGGTTAAACAACGCTGTATCATTTGTATCAAATTCTTCTAATATCATACATTTATCTCCTCGTACCTTTTGTCTATTATTATATAGTAACATCTTTTTCTCTGCAATCAGATATATAAGAAAAGCATGAAATATGTTATATTATAGGTAACGAATGGAGGCAATTTCATGGATGATAAATCAACAAAACGTATCATTACAATTTTTTTCACAGCTATCATCCTATTGATGCTGTGCGTATGTGGTTTATTCTTGTATCAGTCTAATCAGAAAAATGAACAACATACTGCTTTTACCATTACATTAGAAAAAGATTCTATTAACTTTCATGGCGCAATAGGCGATGTTGTTTCTTGTAAAGATATTCAATCTATCCATTACTATGAACAAAAACTTCCTGCTGGAAAGAAACAAGGTGCTGGTGAAGCTACTTCGCATTATATTGTGGGTGATGCCAAATTTGATGAAATCGGAAAATGCAGGGCTTATTTATATACTGATAATTCTTCTTATATCAAGGCACAAACAAAGGATAATGTATATCTTTTTAACCTTGCTAATCAAAAAGATACGTATACATTATATGATAAAATCAAAAATCTGACCGAATGAAAAATCAAAATCTGACCGAATGAAAAGTAGAAATTAGACCGAATGAAAAGTGAAAATCTGACCGAATGGAAAATTGTAAACAAAAAAGTTCATATTTTTCAATTCTTATAAAGGAAAAGGAAGTATAAAATCAAACAATGATAAATTCATGATTTTATACTTCCTTTTTTATTTAGTTTTTTATAATTCTTGTTGATACGTAAAGCCTTCTCCTTGCACTTCATTTACATCACTGACAACCACAAAGGCTTCTGGATCTATCATAGAAATCACATGATTCAAGGTCGCAAACTGTTTTTTATAAACGACAATCATGATAACTGGTTTATCGGTATTTGTATAGGCTCCTTTTGCCTGTAAAATCGTGATACCGCGATCAATTTCTTTAAATATCTCTTTGATCATTTCTTCTCGTTTCTCTGTAATGATCATGATTTGTTTTGCATCATGTCCTCCAAATGATATGACCTTATCAATCATTTGCCCACAGATCCATACGGAAATCAAACCAATCATTGCGGCTTCTACGCCATAGGTACTAGCACCTAAGATCACAGTTAAGCCATCTACACACATAACCAAAGTCGGTAAAGGGATTCCTGTATATTTATTAATCACAAGGGGAGGAATATCCATGCCTCCTGTACTGCCACCAACACGATATACCAAACCAATGCCAATACCTATACAGATACCGCCATATAGAGAACCTAACAATGGATTGGTTGTAATCGTAACATCTTTTAGAATAAAAGTTGTGAATGTGATAAAAAACGGATAAATAATTGTACTAATCATTGTCTTTAACGCAAACTTTTTACCTAATGTGCATGCTCCAACGATGTATAGACCAATGGTCAAAGCATTTACTACCAATGTTTTATCTAAATGAAATATTGGTTCAATCGCTACTGCGATCCCTGCGACACCGCCACTTAATATATTCAATGGGAATATAAATAATGCGACACCTGCTGCAATCACGAAATTACCTGCGATCATCATTAAAATAGAGATCATATTCTCTTTCATACCTTTTGACATATTTACACACTCCTGATTTATTTTGCCCACCTGTTATTATAACACGAACATATAAAAAAGCATGGAAAATAAAAAGAATCTGAATTTCTCCAGATTCTATCGAATTAATGATTTTAAATATGCGAAAATAAATCCATCTAAATTACCATCCATAACACCCTGTACATCATTAGTTTCATAGTTGGTTCTATGGTCTTTTACCATACTGTATGGATGGAAAACATAGCTTCTTATCTGGGAACCCCATTCAATCGCTTTTTGTTCACCTTTGATTTCTGCTAGTTTTGCTTCCTGCTCTTCAATCAGCTTTTGATATAAACGACTCTTTAACACACGTAAAGCCTCTTCACGGTTTTCATGCTGACTGCGGCCGTTTTGACATGTTGCTACCAAACCTGTTGGTTTATGGACCATACGTACGGCACTATCTGTTTTATTGATATGCTGACCACCTGCACCACTGGCACGTTTTGTTTCCACAATCAAATCTTCTGGTTTGATATCAATTTCAATTTCATCATTGAACTGTGGCATTACATCTAAGGACGCAAATGAAGTATGTCTTCTGCCTCCTGCATCAAATGGTGAGATACGTACTAAACGATGAACACCTTTCTCAGCTTTTAAATATCCATACGCCATATCCCCCTCTACTAAGAAGGTTATGGATTTGATTCCAGCTTCATCACCTGCCAGATAATCCAATACAGACACTTTAAAGCCTTTCTTTTCCGCCCATCTAGAATACATACGATATAACATATCTGCCCAGTCACAGGATTCTGTTCCTCCAGCTCCAGGATGTAATTCTAAAATAGCACTAGAATGATCATATTCATGAGATAACAATACCTTGATTTCAAAGTCATCAAAAGCAGTTTCCATTTCCTGATATTCCATTTCATACAGTTCAAATATTTCCGGATCAAAATCGTCCTTTAAAAGTTCACCAGTTTCTTCTAATGAAGAAAGCGTGGCATTTAGTTTTTCATATGCACCAACGATATCCTTCAATCCATTTAACTGACGGATAATCCCTTGTGCATGAGATGGATCATTCCAAAATCCTTCTTCTAAAGTACGACTGTCTAATTCCGCAATCTTATGTTTTTTTTCAGCTAAGTCAAAGTGACTCACCAAGAGAATCTAATTTCTCCCGGTGAGTATTCACTCCTTGTTTTATTTCATATAGTTCCATAGGCGATTCCTCCTACGCATTTTGTCTTTGTATCTGAACCTTCAACGCAAAGAATACAACTTCTCTTGCGATACGACTCATCATATCCTCAAACATTTCATATCCTTCTTCAATATAAGCCTGTAAAGGATTGTTTTGTGCATAAGAACGTAAATGAATACCATTTCTTAATTTATCCATCATATCGATATGTTCGATCCAGTTACGATCCATGTTACGTAAAACGATGGTTCTTTCAAATGATGTAAATTGTTCACGAATATCCGCAACTTTTCCATCATACAGATTCCAAATTTTATCAGCACAATATTTAGCTGTTTCATCTGTAGATTTTCCACGGATTTCTTCTAATGCTACATTTTCTGTTGGTTCTAATCCAAGCATTTCCATACCCTGAATCACACCAGCATAATCAACATTATCATCACGTTTATTTTTATCTGTATTTGCTTCCACAACGTTTTGGATAACACGGTCAATCATATCATGCACAACACCATGTACATCTTCATTTTCTAAAACATAATTTCTTTGTTCATACATGATTTCACGCTGTTTACGCAAAACATCATCATAATCCAATAATTGTTTACGAACATCAAAGTTATAACCTTCGACACGTTTCTGTGCCTGAGAAATAGATTTTGTGACCATCTTAGATTCGATCTGCTGATCACCTAATGCATTAAATAATTTTTCTACTTTTTCTCCACCGAAACGAACCATCAGTTCATCCTTCAAAGATACATAGAAACGAGAGAAACCAGGATCTCCTTGACGACCACTACGTCCACGCAACTGGTTATCGATACGTCTTGATTCATGACGTTCACTACCAATAACCGCTAAGCCACCCAATGCTCTTGATTCTTCCGTTAATTTAATATCGGTACCACGACCTGCCATATTGGTTGCGATCGTTACAGATTTCACACGACCTGCTTTGGCGATAATATCGGCTTCTCTAGCATGGTTCTTTGCATTCAGCACTTCGTGAGGAATATGCATTTTCGTTAATAACTGGTGAACCAATTCACTCTTTTCAACGGAAATTGTACCAACCAGTACTGGCTGTCCTTTTTCATACAGTTCTTTTACTTCTTCCACAAGTGCATTAAACTTCAAACGTTCATTTGCAAAGATTGCATCTGGATAGTCAATACGAGCAACTGGACGGTTTGTTGGAATCACAATAACACGCATGTTATAGATATCTAAGAATTCTTCTTCTTCGGTTTTCGCTGTACCAGTCATACCGGCAAGTTTATCATATAGACGGAAGAAGTTCTGATATGTGATAGTCGCAAGTGTACTTGTTTCTTCTTTGATGCTTACACCCTCTTTGGCTTCAATTGCCTGATGTAATCCATCAGAATAAGCACGGCCAGGCATTGTACGACCTGTAAACTGGTCAACGATTACGATTTCATCATCCTGTACCACATATTCTACTTCATTTTTCATAATATAGTTTGCTTTTAATGCCTGTGTGATATGGTGAACCAGCTGTGTATGTTCAATATCATACAGGTTTTTGATCTTAAAACGGCGTTCTGCTGTTGCTACACCTTTTTCTGTCAGCATGATTTGTCTTGTCTTTTCATCGATTTCATAGTCATCGCCTTTTAAAGACTTTGCAAAAGCATCTGCCTGTAAATAAAGGTTTGCTGTTTTCTTAGCACCACCACTAATAATCAATGGTGTTCTGGATTCATCAATCAAGATAGAATCGACTTCATCGACGATTGCGACATGCAATCCACGTAATACACGATCTTTTACATCAGTAACCATGTTGTCACGCAGATAGTCAAATCCTAGCTCTGAATTGGTTGTATATGTAACATCACATTCGTAAGCTGCACGTTTTTCACTTGGTGTTAATGGTCTGGAATTGACACCAACACTTAATCCTAAGAATCGATAAATCTGTCCCATCCATTCTGCATCACGTCCTGCTAGATAGTCATTGACTGTGATAACGTGTACACCTTTGCCTTCCAAGGCATTTAAATACACACACATTGTAGAAGTCAAGGTTTTACCTTCACCTGTTTTCATTTCAGCGATATCACCGCCATGCATTGCAGCTGCACCCATGATCTGTACTTTATAAGGGAATTCTCCTATTGTACGTTTTGCAGCTTCTCGAGCTACAGCAAAAGCTTCTACCTGAATATCATCCAGTGTTTCACCATTTGCCAATCTATCTCTGAATATCTGTGTCTGCTGTTTTAATTCATCATCACTCATTGCAGCCATTTTATCTGCAAGTGCGATAACTGCATCAGCTGTTTTTTCCAAACCGTGCAGTATTTTCTTTTCTCCGCTGAATAAGCGTTCAAATACATTTGCCATACATAACCTCCATGTATCTTAATCTCATCTTTATAATATATAGTGAACTCATAATACCTTAACATTGTATCACAAACGAGGCAACTATCAAACAAAAAAAACAGGCAAAGCCCGTTTTTTCAGATAATTAAAGTTTAACGATATTGTGAGCCTGTAAACCTCTATCTGTTTCAACAACTTCGAATTCAACTTTTGCGTCGTTTTCGATTGTTTTAAATCCATCCATCATTAATTGTGAATAGTGGAAAAATACATCTTTGCCATCATCTAATGTGATGAACCCGAATCCTTTTTCCTGGTTGAACATTTTAACTTTTCCTTGCATTGCTTAAAAACCCTATACCTTTCTATGCTACTCAACTGCATACGTTCATTATAGACACTTTTTTTCCAAAAATCAATGCACTATATTCATAATTTACATTTTTTTCACAAAAGTTTTCTGTAATTTTTCCTATAGTGTAGAACCGCTTTCTTTTGTCCGTACTTATTCTTTTGAAAAAAAGCATAAGAATAACTTATGCTCTTTCCTGCTGTCTTTTGGCGACATGAAAAATCATAGACTGCTCGCCGCATTTCAATTCTTGTTTTGTATAGCTGCTCATGAACGTTAGTGCCTCATGAATCTCTTTTTCATCATTTAGCTTCATGATCATAAAACGTCCATTGAAATCATTAATCAGATGTTTATTTGCTTCATAATAATCCTGTAGATCAGTTAAAGCAATCACTTCTTCATATGTATCCAATAAAGAGTCAACTGTTGTTTCTAATTCACTAGTTCTTTTCGTCTTTAACAAAAAAACATGTTCATTTTCTATTGTCTGGAAACGAAAATTACCAGCTGATTCTAATACTACTGCCAGTTTTTTCATCGTACTCCTCCTCGTGTTAAAAAAACACGTAAGCATTATAACTGAATGGTACCGATCCCGCAACTACCCTTATACAAAATTTGGAAATTAACTTTCAAAGCAGCATATGTAATCGTTTACACAATATAAAGAAAGGCGTTTCTACAATTGGAAACACCTCATCTTTTTAACATTTTTCTACATTTCTGGCCTGTAATCCCTTATCGACTTCTACAATATCGAAGGAAACAGGTTGTCCTTCATCCAAAGATTTGTATCCATCCTGTAAGATATGAGAATAATGAACAAAGATATCTTTGCCATCTTCTGTCGAGATAAAACCATACCCCTTTTCTGTGTTAAACCATTTTACTTTGCCTTTCATAAACTTCACCTTCCATTTCTTACTACAGTTTCAAGTATAGAGAAACTTTTACGATGCCGCAAACCTTTTTTATCGCAGGATTCGACAAATAAAGGATGCGCACATAAGACCAGCGCCTCTATTTTATATGTATGCTCTTTTATCAAATCATATGCTCTTTTTAACGAAGAACCGCTTGTACATACATCATCTAACAAAAGCAAAGGGGTTTTAGGTAAAGAAATCTTGTAATCACGTTGAATAATACGATCGATATGTACCCTTTCTTCAAAGCTTTGTAAAGATTGTTTATGATCTTCACTCTTATAAAATGGTTCTACAATGTTCATGGGAATACCTTTCAACATTTCCTTTACTGGCTGAAACCCACGTTCTGCGTACTTCTCTTTACTGCTTGGCAAAAGCACAATGGTACTATGTCGATATCTGTCGATAATCTTTTTTCTAAATGAATGAAAAAACACAGGAGCCAGAGCAATATCTCTGCCCTCTTTCATCTGAAAGATCATACTCTCCATTGTTTCATTGTATTCATATAGAATATGTAAAGGCATTTTTTCTAATTGGGTATCTAACTGAAGTACATGCAGCTTTGATTTACATTTTCCACATAAAACATCATCCTGTCTTAACCAGTCGTGAAATGATAAATTGTTTTGAATATTCTCAAAACAATATAAACAGCGCTCCTGTTTCATTTAACCACCTTCATTCATCTTTCTTAATGATGTAATACATTGCGTAATATCCTTCGTTTTCCGCTTACAAAGAAACAAACCTTTTCCTGTGGGCATTTCTATACTTCTTCCTACCCGCCCAATCATCTGTATCAGACTGGCTTCATTGAATACAGGATGATCAGCAAACAAAATCACTACATAAATCCCTTTAATGGTGATTCCTCGTTCTAATACGGTTGTTGCGACAAGAAACTCATAGGCCCCTTCATGGAATTCTTTTATGATTTTTTCTTTGTTTTCTGTCTTAGATGTAAATGCACAGCAAGCATATTTCAAGGATAGAAAGCGGGTTAAACGATGGGCGATACGAATCGTTGGCACAAACACCAAAGTCTGTATCTTTGCTTTTCTTTGTGATTTTAGAAAAAGCAGCAGGTATGTAATCTGCATCCAGCTATATCCTCGTTTTACTTCCGGTACAATCAAAGGGTATCCATGTGGTCTTTGAAATAATTCTACCATGTTTAAATGGTGGGCAGATACCTCCTTTCGCATCTCATCATCTGGAGTGGCAGTAAGATAGATTTTCTCACCGACACATGCATGCATAGCAATTGCTTTCAATATCGCGTTGCCCCTGTAAGGAAAAGCATCGACTTCATCCATGATTAGCAGATCAAAGGTCTGATGATATCGATACAATTGATGCATAGTACAAATAATTAAATCGCCGTCCACAATATCGGTATATCCTTCACATACCGCAATGACACTAAGAGATGGAAAAGCTTCCTGCATACGTTCAGCTATTTCTAATACAACTTGTCTTCTCGATATCGCAAAACCAACTTTTTTCCCCATTGCTAAATAATCAGCGATTGCTTCCATCACAATCTCTGTTTTTCCCGCTCCACAACATGCAAAAACCAGGCTGTCTTGTTTTAATGTCAAATTTCTTCTTAACTCATCACTTGCCTTTTTCTGAGCTGGTGTCAATGGATACTTTAACTGTGGGTGACAAGTATGCCGTTTTCTTTGATATTGTTTACGCGGCAGTAACTCATTCACATTCACACGTCCAAAGGCGATGCACTTTCGACAATACCAGACATCTTGATCCTGATAGAAGTAGACTGGGTCTGTATTTCCACATCTAAGACATTTCATTTTTTTCACCTCCACTTATATACATACGTATTTTTATAGTGAAAATCCTAAATTATTTTGAAAAAAGTAAAAAAAACCTTTACATAATTAATTTCAAGGTATATTTAAACCACAAATAATTATTTTTTTTACCATTTCACTATTCATATATGACCATGACTTTTATAAGATATGCAAAAAGGAATAGATTATATTAGCTAAGTAATCATAATCCATTCCTTTTAATAATATATATTTCACAAATATTTACCTGCTTCTTTTATACTGAGCTTCGACATATCTTCCTGATGCTCCTTGATGAACGCCTTTACCCATGTTGGGTTTGTTTTAGAATATTCACGAAGACTCCATCCAATTGCTTTATTGATGAAAAATTCATCACTATTTAAGTTATGAACAATGATCTCACCTAATAATTCCTTATTTGTTTGATTTTTTCTATTCAGCTGATGGTCAATCGCAAGCCTTCTCATCCACATATTTTCATCTAATGACCAGCTTAACATGATTTGATTTACTCGCTGATCACTTAAGCCAATATCCCCTATGATGGTATCAAAAGCATCAATACTGTCCCACCATTGTTTATTTCTAACGTAATATTCGATTCTCTCAATATCTTCATAATGCAAATATTTCTGCATCATCATCAGATAATCAGATACAACATATTGCATCTCACGATGCGGATGATCAAAACACTGGTTTAAAAATTCCCAATCGATCACTTTAGACTGTTTCTCTTTTTTGAAAATATCTTTTTCTAATGCTTTTCTTTGTTTACTACCAATTCCAAAAAAACGAAAATGATTTTTCATATAGGCAGCCATTGCTTCCGCCTGTTTCTCATTTCGATGCTGCTCAAATAAGGATATAATCTGACTGTATTTTTCACTCATTTAATCACCTTCATATCCTTCATAAAAAACAGGTGGAATATTCATCTTTTTCATCTTATATACTTGAACTTTTGTGAGTGGTATCTCATAAGGATGATTATTTTTATATTTACCTGCTAATATGTCTTGATACAGCTTCTGCATCAATGTATTCCAAGCATTTTGACAGCTGTTTCCATTTATCAAAAAGCCATATCCATCACCGAGATAAAATATCTTGATTGCTAATGCTAAATCACATAACGGCTCATTTAGTAGGTTTTTCACAAACTCAAAGACATCATCCCAATTATATTGGTCAATTTGCTTTTGCATATCTTCATAAGTCATCATAAATCACCTATAGTATAGAGGCAGGATCATTGAAATATTGTTCAATGATTTCTAATACACCATCTGATTCATGATGTGGCGCATGTCGATGAAACTTCGCCAATAAATCCGGGCTGCCATTTTCCATTACATAGCCATATTTAGCGATACGAAGCATTTCTTCATCATTTCCAGCATCACCAAATGCCATAACTTCTTCTGGTTTGATATGCCATTGTTTCATCAGCATTTGGACAGCATTACCTTTATGGATGCCTTTCACAATCAAATCGATATCTTCATGACCGCTGCTTACAACGCTGATATGATCATCAACAGCCTGTTTCAATTGTGATAATACATGTTCAAAATCTTCATTGGCCACCAAAGCAAATTTTAATATTTGATCATCTATTTCATGAAGGGAATCCTCTTTCTTTAATCTTGGAAAATAATTTATATAAAACGCATACTCTTCATCTTTAATATTTTTTAACGTATATGCACTTTCTTTTCCACAAACGATCGTTAATAAAGATGGATAGTGATCCAATACATCTAAGATATTATTGAAAGTATCCTTTTTTATTTCTGTGGAAAATAGTTCTTTTCCCTGATCAACGATATAAGCACCATTTTCTGATACAAATGTTAATTCATCTTTTATTTCATCAAAGAAAGATATTAACTGATAATATTGATTACCACTAGCGACCACAAAGTGAATACCCTGCTGTTTCATTTTTTCATATAGACGCATAAAGCGTGCTTTATCATACGTTAAATCACGATGGTAAAAGGTACCATCTAAATCCGTTACAATCATTTTAATACTCATAAATTTTTTCTCCTCTTTTTTCAATTACCACAATCATTCTTTTTTTCCTTTTAAAATAAATGTGATTAAATCTTCTACATTCTCGAACTCATCATAATCACCAACAATGCCTTGTCGATGGTATACAATACCATTTTGTTCATTGCGCATTAAGCAATCTAATAATTTCTCTAATCCATATCGTTTTATAAACAATGTAAAACCATATGGTTTTATCTTTTGAAGCAGTCCTTTTCTACAAGGTTCTTCACATTCATAACAAGCATGAAGGTGCTTATTGATGACACATTTACGATTTTCACAATTTATTTTATCTGCGCAGTCTTCTTCTATACACCCTTTACATGTTTCATTTTCACTACATAAGCAGCACGCCAGGCCACATCTGGCAATTCCCAGTTCTCGTTTCATTGTATTTTCCTTCTTCCTATTGCTTACATTGTAACATATAAAAAGGAAAGTCAAAACTTTCCTTGCGAATCTTATTTGCCATTAGCGATATCTTTTGGCACACCATAATTTTCATCTAATTGCAACAGGTAATCTTTTTCATGCTGCATCAATGTAGAATATGTCACAAACTGATATCCATCTTTTGATAAGGCTGCTAAAATGGGTTCAATACTGTCTTTAGAGAAATCGTGGATATCATGTAAAAGCACGACCATGTTTCCAGCTTTTGTGGATTTTACTACAGAAGTTTTTATAGCACCAGCTTCTTTCAGCATCCAGTCCTGAGAATCTACATCCCAGAATGCATAACCGGTTTGATTTGCATTCAATACCGTTTCATTTAATGCCCCATAAGGAGGTCTGAAATATGTTGGTTCATAGCCTGTCAGCTTATAAATAGCATCCTGTGTATCATAAATTTCTGAAACAACTCCTTTTTTATCTAATGTTCTTAAATCTTCATGATCCCATGAATGGTTTCCAATTTCAAAGCCGCGTTTATATACATCTTTTACGATATCCGCATTGATTTCCACATTTTTCCCTAACATAAAGAAAGTTGCACGACCATTATATTTTTCAAACGTTTTCATAATTTCTTCTGTATTTTCATAATGTGGTCCATCATCAAAGGTAATCGCAACCATTGGTTTATTTGGATCAACTTTTGGCTGCGCTTTTGGTGTTTCTACATTCCCCTGATATAAGGAAGGAATATTTTTATCCGCAAGCTTCATATAAGCGCTGTTATCTTTATAATTTACAGACATCTTTTGATCAAGATTATCATTCAGATAGAAAGTGACTGCATTTTTACCTAAAATAAAATTAGATAATTGATCGCTTTTTAATGATTTTACATCCAGCTTCGCTGTTTTTGCTTTATCATTTAACAAATTTAAATAATCTCTGCGCAATACATCTTTTACACCTAAGATTTTATCTGTTTTCTTATCATAATTAAATGAAGTATCTTTCTTCGCAACGACTTTATCATCTTTATCTTTTACAATCTGATGAAATGTTACTGTCGTGAATCGATCAAACAGCTGTTCACTGTCATAATCAACACAGATGAAATGCATTCCCTCATGCTTGATATTGGTCAATAGTTCTTTTTCTTTAAAATCCTTAATTTTTTTATCCAATACAGGTATATTAAATTCTGGATAATAAACAGAAAGATAATATTGATCCTCGACCTCGTTTGTATCATGCTCCATGGAACCAGCCAGTTTTGTTTCTTCATTATATTCTTCATATTTTGCATATGGTGAACTGCTTGTTAAAAATTTTACAATTCCCAAAATCACACCAACAGGAATCAATATTACCAATAATAATATCAATACCCGATCGATCCTCAATTTTCTTTTACGTGTACTTCTTTTTACTTCCTGCATATTCCGTTCTCCTTCATGTTTTGTTTCATTATATCATGAGTTTGTATACAAGTTGTAAAAAAACGCTTAAGATACCTTAAATTTGTAAATTTAAAAAAAACTGTGCAGATTTTTTACATCTACACAGAATATTTATGATTTTTATGAAAAAGAAAGATGCATTTTATTTCCTGCAGTTATCTGATTTGCTGCTTCTATTTGAAGTTTATCTTTATTGGTAAAAATGATCATTGTCATGCCTGATTTTCCTGATTCTTTTAATTTTTTCAAATCTACCTTTACTATTGGCTGTCCTTGTTTCACACTTTCTTTAAGTGATACCAGAGGTGTAAAGCAACTTTCTTGTAGATCTACTGTATTGATGCCTATGTGTATTAATATTTCCATCCCATCTTTGCCTTTAATTCCAAATGCATGTCCATCTGGAAAAGCAGTGACGACTTCCCCAGCAACGGGTGAAATGATGAATTCATCCTGTAGATCTATCGCAAATCCATCTCCCAACATCTTTTTTGCAAAAGTTTCATCTGGCACATTTTCAAGTGGCACGAATGTTCCACTGGCAGGGGCGATGAAATAAGCATTTTCTTCTGCAATTGTATCTTCCACCATTACCTCTTGTGGAATTCCAAATAAACAAGTTAACACAAAGCACAAAATCGTAGAGAATAGAGAAATCAAGAAATACCAAATTAGCTGATGTCCCTCATATATGTACATTAAATAAGACGGTAATACTGCCAGTCCATATGAATTTGACTGTATATTCATAATGGATAATAAAGCTGCACCAATGCCTGAACTAAACAGCATGATACATAAAGGCTTTAAATTAAATCTTAGCTGGATGCCAAAAAGTACTGGTTCACTTATTCCAAACAACTGTGACAGCATCGCGCCAATACTAGTTTGTTTGATATTCTGTTTTTTAGCTTTAACAAAAAATGCTAAACATGTTCCAACATTGGCAAATCCATACATTGCACATAAAGTAATCAAAGGGTTGAATCCTGTATTGGCTAATAAGGATGTTTCAATCATGACATAGGTATGATGTAAACCGGTAATTACAGCCAAAGGATATGTAAATCCTATGATAAATCCACCAATACCAAATGGTAAATGAATCAGATTTTCAATAATTCCAACCATACCAAGTTCAATAGTATGCATGATTGGTCCCACGCCTAATAAAATTACCAGCATAGTAATCAGCATTACAAAGAATGGTGTAAAGATAAGATCTAATACATTTGGCATTATCTTTCTTAATTTTTTTTCTAATGTTGCGCCAAACCATCCTGTAACGATTGCTGTTAATACACTTCCTTGGCATCCAACCAACGGGATAAAACCAAATGCCATAATTGCTTCCACACCACTATTAGGATCAGCGACCGCATAGGCGTTTGGCAAAGCTGGTGCAACTAACATCAATCCAATCACAAGTCCAATAACCGGTGTTCCATGAAAAACACGAAATGCTGACCAGGTGATGATTGCTGGCAGAAATGCAAATGCAGTATCGGTAAGTACTGTCACAAGTGTTTGAATATAGGTGGGAATCTGTGTTGTGTCAGCTCCAAATAATGCCAAAACATTATCATTAAATATACAGCCTTTTAACCCTAGAAATAAACCTGTTGCCGCAATAACCGGGATAATTGGCACAAAGATATCTGCCAATATCCGCATGAGTTTTTTTATGCCTTTTTCCTGATTTTTAACTGCTTCTTCCTGTTCCTTTTTGGATACTGTATGTAAACCTATCGTTTCTAATTCAGCGTATACTTTGTTAACGATTCCTGTGCCTAAAATAATTTGATATTGTCCACTAGTAAAAAACACTCCCTTTACTTCTTCGATTGCTTCTACTTTTTTATCGTTGATAGCGTCACGATCTTTTACCATAAAACGAAGTCTTGTTGCACAATGTGTTGCGGATAGGATATTGTCTTTTCCTACTACCTGTATGATTTCCTGTGCGATACGATGATAATCTTTCATAATGTCCTCCTTATTCTACCTCTATCAATAATGCCTGAAATGGTTGTAATATAATGGTATGTTCTTTATATTCTGCATGCTTTAAATTGTTTAACACTACTGTTTTTATATTTGATGTACATGTTTGCGAAATCACTTCATCTGAGAAATTGAAGTAACAGTGAATACATTCATAATTGCTTGTCCGTTTATATGCAATTACTTTTTCATGGCTTTTTATTGGTTCTATATCGCCATAAATCAAGCATTCCTGATATTTACTGTGTTGCCTTAATGTAATCATATCCTTATAAAAAGATAATACGCTTTCTTTATCATATTGTTGTGCTTCTACATTAATACGTGTATAAGAATCATTCATTGCTAACCATGGTGTTTGATCGCTGAATCCTCCATAGATCTCATCATTCCATGGGAATGGTGTTCTTGTATTATCTCTACTTCTTAAATTAATATAATGTAATGCTTCCTGTTGTGTACATCCCTCCTGTATAGATCGATGATATTGATCAACACTTGATATATCATTAAATTCTTCAATGCTGTTGCGTGTTGCATTGATCATTCCAAGTTCCTGTCCTTGATAAATAAATGGTGTTCCTCTTAAGAAGAAATACATGGCTCCCATCATTTTCACAGCGTCTTTATGTTCGGCAAACGTTTTTAAATATTTTGTAGTGGCTCTTGGCTGATCATGATTTTCAATAAAATTTGCCGCCCAACCAACCTTTTGAATTGCAAGTTGTGAGGTCATAATACGTGTATTTAAATCTTTTATTGTCCAGTCAACACGTTTAAACCATTCAGAACCACTCGCAACATCCAGATCCGCATGTTTAAAATCAAAGATCATAGAGAAATAGCCTTGATCACCAATAAAATCATCCAGTTCATCATATTGCACCCCTGGTGCCTCAGCTACTGTGACACAATGATGAGTTTCAAAGGTATTTTCTTTCAATTCTTTTAGAAACTTATCTATACCAGGCTGATTACGACATGTTTTTGTACATTTTACAAGATGGTCAACACCATCACTTTTACGACTTTGATAGCTTTGATCTTTTTTTATGAAGGTAATGGCATCTACCCGAAAGCCTGCTATACCAAAATCAAGCCACTGATTCACCATTTCATACAAAGTTTTTCTGACTTCAGGATTTTCCCAGTTTAAATCAGGTTGCTTTTTCCCAAAACAATGTAAATAGTATTCATCTCTTCCTTTTACCTTCTCCCACACACTTGTACCAAAAACAGAACGCCAGTTATTTGGTATTTGGGTTCCTTGTTTAAAAATATAGAAATCATGATATTTACTATTTGGATTTTTTAATGCTTCCTGAAACCATGGATGCTCATCACTTGTATGATTGATCACCAGATCTAATATAATTTTAATGCCTTTTATTTTTGCTTCATCAATTAATTGTTTTAAATCATCCATTGTGCCAAATTCTGGCGCTAATGAAAAATAATCGCTGATATCATACCCATTGTCATCCATGGGAGATTGAAAAATCGGACAGATCCACAGCATCGTAACACCCAATTCTTGTAGATAGTTTAATTTTGAAATAATGCCTTGTATATCTCCGATTCCATCGTGGTTACTATCTTTAAAACTTTTTGGATAGATCTGATATACAACTTCCTTCTGCCACCACTGTCTTTTCATAACATTCCTTCCTTTCTACGATTTTCCTTCTTACTAATTCATGATAAATCCCATCTTCTTGTACAGATTCACATATGGCATCTGCATATGGATATACATGTACATCCGCATTTCCCATTGCAATTCCTGTTTCACAATACGCTAACATTTGTGCATCATTCATCCCATCACCAAAAGCAATTGTCTGTTTTTGATCAATATTCAAGTAATTACAAACACGCATAACTGCTTCTTTTTTGCCGCAATCTCTACAGATTATTTCATAATACTGCATATTTTCATATGTATCTGACTGTGCTAACATCATATCCGTTTGAAGCACTCTTTGTATTTGTTTAAAAACGGTACCATTTGTCCATAAACAGATTTTATGAACAGCTTTTCCATCATATTGAGATAAGTTATTTTCATATCGAATTTGCTCATTTTGTTGATATTGTTGATAAGTTTTTTTATCACTTTCTTTATGCTTCATTTTATTCATCTTTTGAAAAATCGCACAAGCTTTTTCATTCATAAATACTTTTGTTTTTGTTTCTATCGCCAAAGCACAATCATTAGCTTTGCTTATATGCAATACCTGCATGATTTGTTTTGTTTGAAATCTTTGGTCAAGCAATACGTTGCCATCGTACTCTATATAGCATCCTCCTCCTGCAATCAGACAAGGAATGGAAAGCTTTAAAATATCTGGCTGTATCATTGCTTTACTTCGCCCTGTACACAGACAAAGTTCATGACCATTTGCTTTACAATTGTTGATTGCCCAAATTGCTGAAGCTGGTATTCCGAAACGTTCATCACGTAATGTTCCGTCAATATCAAAGATGATTAACTTCTTCACAAGATCCCTCCCTGCTTTTGACATCTATAGGATAACACGTAAAAAAAGGGCTTACAACAATGTGCAAGCCTTTAAAAATGATGTGCATTTTTTGAACTTATTTTCATTTTGTGGGAATATGTTCATAACGCATATATTTTTGATATTCAATAAACAGCATCTCGATTAGAATAAAATAAGGTGTAGTAATCTCATAATTTACACCATATTCTTCTGGTACTTTTAATGAGTGAATATATAAATTTTCATTACATAATAATGAGAGAGAATTCATTTTCATCTTTGTGATGGATACACTTGGAATTTGGTTCAAACGTAAGTATTCAGCAATCTTTAATACATCTTCAGATTCTCCATCTAATGATATTAATAAAACTAAATCAGCTGGCTGTGCCATTCTCGCAAAGGATTGTGCCATATCATATCCATGAATATCATAAATAATTTTATGTGTTGGTAAAAAGATACGTTTCCATTCACTGGCAACTTTTGCCTGTGCATACCCACTTGCAAAAATCAAAATACGCTGTGCCTGATCAAATTTTTGAAATAAGGATGTCATATCTTTTTTTCGCATGTCCTCAATCATTGCATGGTAATTATGTATTGCCACATCAACAAATGATGATGTATTTACTTTGTTTTTCCCCTGATCCATACGCAGCATAGACCTTAATTCACTATAGCCTGGAAGTTTCAGCTTTTGTGAAAACCGTGATAGTGAACTTTTAGAAACATGGTATTTATCTCCAAATTCTTCAATCGATAAATGGATACAATCAGCTTTATTCTGTAAGATGCATGCCGCGATATATTTATCATTTTCACTAAAGCTTTGATAATGGCGATTCATCAGTTCTTCAACTTTCATGATCCACCTCCCTGCAATAATCCAGATAATTGATAAATAACAAATCTAATAAAACATAAAAAGCACTCACAAGTTCATAATCCTGATCCAATACTTTTGTGGCAACATACAGGTTTGTTTCACAAAGAGAAGATATGGTATTATTGGCCAAACGTGTTATTGAAACACGCTGTATTTTCGTTGCTGCAATATGTTCTAATATACGAATTCCCTCTTTTGTTTCTCCTGATAATGATATAATAAAAAACATATCATCTTTTTTAAAAGAATACTTCATGAATTCTACTTCGCCATCATCGAATAAATCAATGACGCATTTACCAACTGTTAGAAATATTCTTTTGCATTCTTCTGCCAACGCTTTTTGTTCATTTCCGGTTCCATAAATATAAATCGTTTTCGCTTGATATATTTTTTCACAGATAGAACGATAAGAAAACTTTCTCAATTCTTCAATCAGCGCATGATAAATATCATAGATATTTTCTTCACTTTGTGAAGGCAGCGTTTCTTCTTTTATCAATAGTTTTAAATCTGAAAAAGATGTTAAGCCTATTTTACGACAGAAGCGAAGTAAGGTAGCTCTTGACACATGACAATTATCCGCAAAATCCTGACTTGTATATTGCGCAAAACGTTCTCTATTGGATAAAATTGTTTGACAAATTGTTTTTTCATTTTTATTCAACTCATCAAAATGCTCATTTAATAATTGTTCTAATTTCATAAAGATTCCTAATCTAAATGTATCTTCAGGCTATTGCCTTCCACTGCTTCTCCTTTGGAGAACGTGATTGGTAAGCGCTGATCCTGTGAAAATCCAATCGTTTCGCCATCTTTTAATACAACATTGCTTGTTAGAACATAATAGGCAATATCAAACAGCATATTGCGCAAATCCATAGGATCCATATCCACATGTAAGATTTCCATTTCTTCTTTGTGGAAATCCTGCATACCATACGTGTATGCATTCCAAAGATGATCTTTTTGATACAATCCAAAATAAACCAGATTGTCTAAAGGAAAGTCCTGTTCCTTTATCGCTTGGGCACAATCGATATAAAATGCAGGTTCAAAAACCGTTCCGGCTGTATAAATACCTAGTGCATGTTCATTTTTTAATGCACTGGACGCAATCTTTACGAATAGTTCTCCTGCTTTACGACATGGTTCTCCATGCCCCAATACCGCAAGAAGGATCTGTGAAACATGACGTTTTGTGACTTCTACACCATCTTTCCAAAAATAATTACTTTGCGCAAAGTACTCTGCTTCATTATCTGGCACTGGTGCGTCAATAAAACTAATAGCCACCAGCATATCATCGATATCCATCACAATTGCATCATCACTTTGATCCTGATCACTTGACAGCTCTACATTTAGATTCCAGTCCTCTTTCATCTGCTTCACAACATTTAAAACATCAAAATGATGGGTATCCATCAACACAAAGCCGTTGAAATTTCCACTTTCTTCATTAGATTGCACATCCTGATGATTATTATTTCGCTGAATTTCTTCATCTGCACGTTTCATCCAGTAATCCCGTATCATCTCAACAATGTCAATTGCATCTTGTACTTCTGTTTCTTTGTGATATTCAATATATCGTGAAAATACATGACCACAATGTTCATGTTCATCCACTTCATAACCACCACATACTCCTAATAGCCATGGATCATGCTTTTGTTCACGAAAACGGAAAATATAGTAATGTAACTGGTGAAGATCAAATTCATTTGTGCATTCTAAATCTTGTGGTATCTGTTTCAATACATGGTCATCCATTAACCATGATAACATAGCATTTACTGCAGCATCTTTTTGTGTTGTCATCATGTTCACCCTCTTTTTCTTCGTATTTATTATACTTCGTAATTGTAAAATGGGATATCATTTTTGTTAAAATTACGTAAAAAAACATAAAAACTTTATTTTTGTCTTTATGCCTTTTTTAAAACATATAAATTTACATATTAAATCCAGCCAAAATGTTTACATGCAAGATAGATTCCATCATGATCACTATCTTCACAAACATAATCCGCAATTGCTTTTAACTCAGGAATCGCATTTCCCATCGCAATGGAAAAAGGTGCTTCTTGAAACATCTTACGATCATTCATTCCATCCCCAAATACCACAACATCGTTTTCATCTTTTCCAAGACGTTTGCACATCTTGGTGATACCTGTGTATTTATGATCTGGTTCTACGATGATGAATTGATCATTTCCATAGTGCATTCGACCAATCAGATCGATTTCAGGAATCATATCTTCTTTTCCTTTGGGAATGGTTAGAAACAGACGACGGATTATACCGGCATTTTGATAATCCAGTTTTTCATCAATCACAACATCCATGAAATCATGGAAATCTCCAGCATCTTCAATAAAGCGCTTATTTGGTGTAAATCTGACACGTGTATCACTGATGGATATCGCAATGCCAAAGTCATATGCTAATGCTTTTTCACAAATTGTCTTTGCCACTTGTTGATCAATTGGTGTATACTCCACGGTTTCCCAGTTGATGATCAATTGATTGCCACCTTCACAAATCATATTTTCTATGCCAATTTCTTCTTGAAACATACGTGCACGAAACGCTGCACGACCTGTCGCTAATGCCACAAAATGCCCGTTTGCCTTTAATTGTCTGATTGCCTCTTTTGTGCTTTCATAAATATAACCGGGTTTTTCTACACCTGTTAATGTTCCATCAATGTCAAAAAAGAATAATTTTCCCATATCCAACCCGCCTTTCAAACGGGTTCATTATAACAGAGATTTCCTGAATGTGAAAGGTGAAATACAGAAACAAAAACAGTAACCAAATCATATATTATTTTCGGTTACTGTTTTTCATTTGTTTAATTATCATAAAGATGCTTGCTGTATTCGATTTTATCAAACCCATCATCTAATGCAATCAATGTTTCAAATTTTTCAATTTTCATTGGCGCATAGAAATAGAAGCCCTGTACCATATGACAGCCACATCGATTGACAAAATCCAATTGATCTTTTGTTTCAATTCCTTCTGTAATCACTTCTACTCCAAGACGATTTGCCAGTTGTATGATAACATCCACGATGGCGCGTCCTTTTTCTTCATTGTTTTTTTCTGTTCTAAAGAACCCCTGATCTATTTTTAAGATATCAAATGGAATTTGTTTCAACATACTCAATGATGAATATCCACTGCCAAAATCATCCATGGCAATCTTAAAGCCATAATGCTTCATTTCCATGATGATATTAATCAACTGATCAGGTTTTTCAAACAACATGCTTTCTACGATTTCCACCACGATGTTTGATTTATTCACAGCGTAGATATCTGCGATATCATTCAATCTTCTCGCAAAGCCTTCTTTAAATATATAAGAACGTGAAATATTAAACGATATTCTCAGATCAGGATCAATTTCCCGATTCCAACGTGCAAGGTGCATACAAATCACATCAAAGGTATATAAATCCAGATTTTCTAAAAAGCCATTATGTTCAAAAAGTGGTATAAATCTTGATGGCTGGATATATCCTTCATCAGGATCACGCCATCGTACAAGTGCTTCTGCGGATATGATCTTATTATTTAAATCTGTATCTACTTTCGGCTGGACAAAAACCTCAAATTCTCCTTTGCCCAGTGCATGATACATACGATTTTCCAAGCGGCGTTCCATCATCCGACTTTCATACATGGAATCATCATAAAACATAATCTTCATATCTGGTTTACAATAATTCTTACAGTATTTTGCTTTATCAATACATTTCACAAAACTGGAATCTGTATCTTTGATAAGGTATACGCCATAGTACAATAATAATTCTTCATGGAATTTTCTTATAGGGAAGGAATTGGTGATTTCTGAATCCAAACGTTCTATTCGTTCACGAATGGCTTTTTCATCATGTAAATGCCATAACACAACAAAGCGGTCCGCTTCTACACGTGTACAGCATTCTTCCTCCTTACAATCTGATTGTATAATATCAAATACATTCTTTAATAGACGATCAGCTTCAATGTATCCTAACATACTGTTTATAATTTTAAAGTCTTTGATATCAAAATGAATAATACACCAGTCATTTCGATTACCGACTCTGAGCCATTTTTTAACTTTTGTTAAATAGGCTGTATAATTTTCACTGTCTGTGACCTCATCATATGTCGCTAAGCGCTCCATTTCCCGTTTGGTATTGGCTTTCGTTTTTAGATATTGATAAATAAAGAATATGACCGCTACCAGTATAATCAATACAAATGCACCTGTCAGCATTCTTGCGTCCCTTGTCTTATCATTGATGATATTTGCGGAAACAATACTTGCGGAATACCAGTTATTATAATCTAAAGGTTCATAATATAATAGAAATTCGTTATCATTTTCATCATAATAATGATATAATTGTTCACTCAGATTTGTTTCATCTATTTGTGATAAATGTGTCTGAATATGATCTTTTACTTCTTCATCCGCAGTAATCATTTTCCCATCTTCATCAATAATCGCCGTATGAATCAGTTCTTTTTCGTTCGTCAAGGTAATCGTACTAATGAAACTTTGTTTGGATTGAATCATGATCAATCCACCCTGATAAACATCACGATTCAGAAAAGGTGTAATGAAAACACAGTCATCATTGGTATTAATTGCCTCATTTGTGACAATAGATTCGCCATTTTTTACCTTATGAAAATATGCAGTATCCGCTAATGAAAATTCTTTGCCACTATTGACAAGCACAACATTTCCATCCACATCAAAATATCCGATATCCTGATATTCTATTTCTTTCTCTGATTCTTTTAAATCTTTGATAATTTTATCCTTGTCATAGTAGTTTCCATGAAAAAGACGTTTTGTCATGCCTTTTAATACATGCACGTTGTTTTCTATCTTTAAATTCATGATTTCTGAATTTTGTATAGATACATCTTTTAGATAATTGTAAAGCTCCTCTTCAAAGCGATTATTTGTCTGATAAATAAAGGAGATACAAGTAAAAAAGAATAAGCACCCACAAAACAATAGAAATATGACATGTCGTAATCGTATTTTCGTCTGTCCCATTTTAGCTCCCTCTCAATTCGTTATTCTCGTCCTTGTATACGACTTAGAAATATCTTACTTCACGATTGTCTAAATTAAACAGTGCCAATTGTGTCCCAGCATTATTGGCGGCACAACCGCAGTCGATATTTATTAAATCCGTATCTTTACATGAAGCCCCGCGATACCATATCTCATATGGCATACAGGATTGATAATACAGTGTAGGTGTATGACCCACAATCACACATCGATCATTAAAGAATTTTTCTTTACCTTCCATGCGATTCCACACAGCACTTTCTATCATATATCCCTGTTTTTCAATATCCTGACAATTCCATGTACCCTCATGTAATTGTTGAATCGGGCACCCATGTACCAGATAATATATCTGATCATTGATATGTAAATCCGCAATGATGACAGGCAGCTGTGCAATGAATTTTAATATTTCTTCCTGCGTTGTGTTTGGAAGCTTTTCAAATGCCTGACGTGTTGGTTCACTATGGTTCATTTTCCAGCGTGTAGTGACCTCCTGTTTCATCATTGGATCTTTTATCAAATCATATTTTGCATCATAATACTGCTTCATCATATACTCATGATTACCTAGCAACATGACAACATTTTTTCTTTTCATAACATCCAGTAAAATCGCAATTCCATCTTTTCCACGATCTATGACATCACCTAAAAGATACAAAGTATCTTCCTCTTTGATATACTCCATCATATGATCATAACGTTCTTTTAAACCATGGATATCACTGCATGCATAATTTGTCATAATTGCCCCTCTTTCTTCTCTATTATTTTAACACGCTTTGTGCTTTCAGGATACGTTGTTTTCAAAATTTGGAAATTATATGAAAAAAGGCAGCAGAACTGCCTCTTTTCATCTATTGAAACCAATTTTCTTCCCAAAAAAACAAAACAATATTAATAATTAAAAGAATAATATCTATCGATAAGATATGCATGAGGCAAGCTACATTCCCTTTAGCTTACATTAATAGTTTACGGTGTCAAACAAAAAAAATCAACATGTGACAAAGATTGTGACATTGTTTCTGTCACAATCAGAAATAATTTGTTATAATAAATGCAAAAGGTTGGGATATTTATGAGTGATTTTTCTAATTACTTTAAAGACTGTATTCATCAAAACCATGTCAATGTTTCCTTACTGTCCAGACAAAGCGGAATCAATCGTACACTGCTTCAAAAAATCATAACAGGCGCAAGGATTCCATCAGAGGAAAGCTTCTTTGAAAAGGTGCTGCCTTATATGATGCTTTCTCTTCGTCAACAAGAAGAACTAATGCGCTTATATCACATTGAAAAGATTGGAAAGGAAGCTTATTCTCAGCATATGATTATCAAATCCTTCATTGAACATCTACAGGCAAATGCCCATGTAGAATCGCCAATGTTGAAGATGAGTATCGAAAGCGAACCAAAAAAGGAAACCTATTGTGTATATGATAAATACAGTTTGATTCAATGCATGTCCAGTGCTCTTGGACGTGTCAAAACAAAAAAAGATCCTGTAGTCTATCTATTAATGCAGGATGCTGATCCAAGCATTTACGATTTTATCGCAAGTGCCCTGTACGGTCGTAAAGATGTTACCTTAATTCATCTGTTGTGCTTTCAAAGCGCAAATGTGGATAGTAAAGCAGAACTGCTGTTCAATATCAAGTTGTGTGAAAGCTTTACACCTTTATTACTATGTGGATGTAACTATCAGCCATTATGCTACTATCATAGTTCGGCAGTTGATCAATCTTATTATGCGCCTTATCCATATGTTTTCTTAACAGATGATTGTGTCATCAATTTCAGAAAAGATTTATCTGGTGCGTTAATCACCCATGAACCTGGTATTTTAAATCAGTTTCAGGATTTCATTGAAAAGCGCAAGTCTATATCGATTTCTATTATTCAAAGACATCACAGACCAACAGAAATCTTACAGCCGTATCTTCAGGAGCTGAATAAAACATCTTTTGATGATCCAATATGTTCATTCATGCAGGAGCCATGTGTATTGCCTTTATTTCCAGTGGAAGAGATCATTAAGAAGATAAAACCAGAAATACGCAAAGATCAACATGCGATGCATATGTTGCAGGATTATCTGGAAAAGCTTCATCAAATGGAAGACATGACCATCTATTTCACAAGAACTGGTTTATATCGATTTATGGAAACTGGACAGATATCAGAAGTGCCAAGTTATATGTATGAGCCATTTAATAAGCAGGAACGCAAAATGATTTTGAAAAAAATGATTGAACAACAGGAAAGCAGTCATTATCATGCCTATCTGGTGAATAACAAATTTACCTTTCATCAATCCTTATCCATTGCCGTGTATAGTGAAAATCGCATACTGTTTCGCTATGGCATGGATGATCGTGGCACAAGCTTTTTGTTTCATGAATTAAGTTTTGGGACAATGCTTTCTGATTTCTTTCAGTTCTTAAAAACCAGCTCCATGGTAGAAAAGCCTGAAGATACCATGGCTTTCCTATTAAGTGTTTATCAACAAACATTATAAAAAGAAGTGTAGACTTATTTACACTTCTTTTGCTTATATTGATATATAAGCAGGATGATCAAAGATATCAAAAACAATACTATGGCAATCATCCATGCCAGCATGATATCTGGAATATAGACAACAAGTGCCGCATTCACGAACATGACAAGACCCCAGAAAGATACAGCCTTTCCATCGCTTTGTCCTTTTTCCATACGGATACGATTGCCATATCGCATAATGACAACACCAATTATCAGCCATAAGATAGCAGATAAAATTGAATAGATTTCCGTTGATGCTAAATGAATGCTTTCCATTATTTTTTACTCATTTCCTTACCACGGTTTGCGCAAGCTCTCATACCTTCTATAATTGCACTGCGTAATCCCATTTCTTCCATTTTTGCGACTGCTTCAATCGTTGTGCCGGCTGGTGAACATACCATATCTTTTAATTCACCCGGATGTTTTCCCGTTTCTAACATCATCTTTGCGCTGCCAATCATTGCCTGTGCGGCAAATGCATAGGCATCATTTCTAGAAAGCCCCTGCATCACTGCCCCATCTGCCATGGCTTCTAACACCATGAATATATAAGCAGGGGATGAACCGGAAACAACCATGACAGCATCCATCAAACGTTCTTCTACTTCTCGACACTGTCCAAAGCTTTCAAAGATTGCGATGACATCCTCTTTATCATCTTGATCACAGTTATCACTAAAGGATAACGCACTCATTGCCTCCTGTACCATTGCAGGAGTATTTGGCATGGCTTTTACTGTTTTTACTTTACGTCCAAACATTTCTACAACATCCTGTGTAGAGATTCCGGCCGCAATATTGATGATAATGACATCATCCTTCACAATATCTTTGATAGAAGTAATTACTTCTTTATATAAATATGGCTTAATCGCAAGTACCACAATATCACTGTTTTTCGCAACACTTTCATTATCAGATATATAACAATCATAAATTTCTGATAATTCACTTAATCTTTCGGGATGAGCATTACTGACGATCATATGATCTCCATCTACTAGATTTGCTTTCATAATACCTTCCACCATGGCTCTTCCCATGTTTCCACAACCTATAAATCCTATCGTTTTCATATTTCTTCTCCTTACATTATATAGCGCTTTGTTTCACATATATGCTTGATCAGCGCTTCACGTTTTACTTTATCATGTGCATCTTCAAATTCCTGTTGACTGATTCCTGCAATCCATAATAGGTGAACACCATCTTTCTTTATATCTAAAGGAATGGGATGTTTCATACAGGCATCATCAATAACAATCGCATAAGGGTACTCTTTAATTTTCATATCCAGCGTATGCCCATGTGCCACACAGCTGATGGTATGCCATGGCACCCCACATAATCCAGCTAAAGAAGCGTAAAGATCCAAGCGCTGCTTTTCATCAAAATGTGCCTGATCTGTAGCGATAATATATTCTGCCTTTGCCTCCATCATGCTCTCATAACAAGCAAGTCCCTGTGGCATTGGAAACATTCCACAGCCAATACTTACACCATAACAAATATTTTGTTTTTCAAATGTTAACAGCAGTCTGGTTGGAAATTCATCTTTATTTAAATCGAAACATTGCTTTGCTTTCCCAAAGTAATCATTTAAGTTTTCAAAAAAGGAATTATTGTAGGTTTTCCACTCCAAATTGAATTCCTGTTTCCAAAACTGTTTCCCTTTTTCCACATCCTCGATATATCGTCTGCCTTCTTCCATCTTCATAGCTGCCAGACTGTTTTCTTTTACATATTTAGAAAAACCACTGCTATTTTGATTTTTCCTATATGGCATAACGCATATAAGCTCATCATCATGATATAATCCAGCAGTTTCCCCAGATGGACTCCATACGATTTCAAGGGCCGGGGACAACCATTCTACATGATCATGCTCCTCATAATAACATTTTGGTAATACCGGCTGTACACCCTCCAGCATTTCATCAGGTTCAAAACGTTCCTTTGCGTCTACCAGATTTTTTATCCAGCAGCCACTATGAGCGATAAGCCGTTCACTTTCAAAATCTAGATCATAAACATACATATAAATACTTTGTCCATCACTGATAACATCCGCCGCTAGAGGACACAGCGGTGATTGTGAAAATATTAAACTTTTTTCATTTTCCATAAAGCTCTCCTTACGTTTGTTATATTATACCAAGATAATGAATCAAAAAACATACGTTTTTCATAGTTCATTGCATTTCAATATAAATTTATCGTTTTTCAATAAAAATATATTGATTTTCATATTATCTCATGATACACTAAACATGTAGAAAGAGGTGATTTCCTTGTGGAATAAAGATCATTCCTTACAATTATCCCTATGGGCTATTCGTATCTTCTTTGTTTTATGGATATGTTTTTGTGTATTTGGCTATTTCATTGTGAAAGCTTATGTCGAATACAATCATGTCTATGAAGCTTTTGAAGTGATATTGATCACATTATATCTGTGTCTTGCCATCGCAATCTTCTTATTGTTTGACTTATACAAGCTATTGACCAATATTAAACAAGAAAAAATCTTCATCCATGACAATGTCTATTGTTTGCGCAGGATATCCTGGTTATGTATCATAGTGGGCATCATTACTCTTATATCCACCATGAAATATATGCCATTTATCATGGTATCTGTAACCTTTGCGTTTATCGCCTTAATTGTTCGCGTAGTAAAAAATGTTATGGAGCAAGCAATCTTTATCAAAGAAGAAAATGATTACACCATATAGAAATGAGGTGCCTGTATGCCGATTATTGTAAATCTGGATGTCATGATGGCCAAGCGCAAAATTTCAGCTGGTGAACTGGCACAAAAAATTGGTATTACCAATGCCAATTTATCCATCTTAAAAAACAACAAAGCCAAGGCAATTCGTTTTTCCACACTAGAAGCGATTTGTGAAGCCCTGGATTGCCAGCCAAGTGACATTTTAGAATATGTAAAAGACTAAAGAAAAGAGGAACATATCATGTTGAAAAAAAGCATCACATCTGATGTGGGTTTTCGTGTACCCAAAATGAACCATAAAACACTGGATATCCTGTTTAGTATCACACTATTTATCCTGACACTGTTATTTATTTATCAAACATCCTTCTTCCACACAGACACCTTAAGTGCCTTATATATGTTGGTATTATTAGGTATTTCCTTACTGTATCAATACTTAAGGATGAAAAAGTTAAGGAAACAAAGCTTGTATCTTGCGATTTTTCTATTTGTGGATATACTGCCAAATATCATCTATCAAAATCAGCCTTTCCTGAAAATGGTCAACTTTCTATTCTTCAATATCATCTATGCCTATTGGTTTCTAGATTGTGGAAATCATCTGATTAAAGAAAAAGAAAGTGATTGGATCATCAATGATATCCTACATGCGATTCTGCATGCGCCATTTCATTATCTGTCCACAAGCTTTCAATTATTTAAATCCGCATTTCCTTTCAAATTCAACGACAGCTTAAAGATTTTACTTGGACTATGTTTCAGTATTCCACTGCTATTTTTGATTATTCCTTTATTAATGCGTGCAGATAATATGTTTGCTTATTACATTGAACAGATCCATTTTGATGAGGAATTTATCTTTCGTTGGCTTATGACCCTGTTTTTTACCTTTCCATTGTTCTTTTATTATCTGTCTTTAAGCTATGGAAATATTGCTCATCAATCTATTTCATTATATCAAGAGGATATCATGCTACAACGAAGAAAACGTCTTTGTTTTCTGCCTTCTACCATTTGCACAACCATAGAGCTGGTATTATGTGCGACATATTTCTTGTTCTTTATCGCAGGTATTCAAGGCATTATATCCTCTATGGGAATGAATCGTGATGTATTCAGTTTTTCCGATTTTGCACGTCAGGGATTTTTTAAATTATGTGTGATTGCCACCCTTAATTTAACAATCATCATTATGATCAATGTCACAAGTGAATATCGTACACAGTTTGCGATATGGGTAGAAAGATGCTTGATTATCTTGACCGTTTTATTGGTGCTTTGCGCTATGACAAAACTTTATCTTTATATTTCTGCCTATGATGCCCTTACCTATTTGCGTATGTATGCTGCATGGTTTTTATGTTTATTGTTAGGTGTTTTTCTATTATTGTTATTTCGTAAAAAAGATGGTACGCCACATATCCTGTGGATTACACGCTTTGTGATGGCAGCCTTTCTCATATTGAATCTTATAAATGTACCACACTGGGTAAACAACAGTTATGATGAAACTGCACCATATACCATAAAGGAATACCATGAAGAATGATATCAAAGGATTATTATCCTGTAGTATCTTTAGCTTTCTGTTTGTTCATCTTCAGGTCAGTATCGCAGAAATACCCTGTTCCCTATATCAGATTTCCGTTGTATTTTCTGTGATTTCATGGATGATATCCATCGTGTATCTGTTTATATCCATGATCTGTAGTAATAAGTATTGCACCTGTATGCAGATGCTGATTAAAGATTTTTTATACCTGGGAATTTACTTAACCCTCTTATTACTATTTTCCCTATTTGATGCTGGCAAAACATTCGCCCTATGGCTGTGGATACCATATCCCCTTTGTGCGATGCTGTTATTATGTTTTTTCCTTTTACAATTTTCAATATCTATTCTGATGAAGTGCTATATGACCATTATTTCTTTTCAGGATATCCTAAACCAATCGTCTTAACCATCTTAGACAAATTATTCATTATGTAAATACATTGTAAACAAATTTGAAAGAATTTGAAAAATATTTGAAAAACCATTGACACATGTTTCTTATCGTTTTATAATCAAACCAATAAATTTGATGATTCAGGAGAAGTAGCATAGATAAATGATTTTATAGAGAGTTGGCGATGGTGGAAAGCCGATAAATGATCCTATGTGAATGGACCTGATAGAAGCACAGGCGAACGTAATCACTATTAGCTTGTGACGCAATTCCAGCGTTATCAAAGGAAACAGACATGGTGGTGTTTGTATAAGAGTGTTTGATAACACAAAATTAGGTGGCATAACGAAGCAGATTCTTCGTCCTATTGTGGATGGAGAATCTTTTTTATATCCACTCTTATACATCCTGAAAGAAAGGACGTATGAAAAATGAAGAATAAAAAATTTTCCATGAAGGTGAAACGATGGTGTAGATCATAAACTGCCACCTGATTGGAAAGGAGCAAATATGTATTACCCAGATAAAAAAACATTGCGTATATTACGCAGTCAGTATGATACGATTCCTGTATATGCAAAACTTCCCTATGATGGAAAAGATATATTGGAAATCTATCAGGCATTTCATGGACCTTATGCCTTCCTATTGGAAAGTGAAACCCAGATGTACAATGGACATTATTCTATCATTGGCCTTCCTTGTGATCATCGCTTTCTCTATGATGGGATGCATAGTTATGATATCCATGAAGATAAAAAGATACAATTACATGGTCATCCAATGAAGCATTTAGAAGCCATGTTAGAGAAAAAAAGTCCTGTATATCCCGACATTCCTGTATTTACAGGAGGAGCCATTGGACATTTCAATTATGATATTGCCGGACTTTATGAAAATATTTCAAATCATGAACAGGAATCACTTCATCTGCCAATGATGCATTTTGGGTTTGTGAATGCATGTATCATCATTGACCATACCCAGAAAACTGTTTATTTCATCATCCATGCAGATGCAGACACCTGTTTAGAAAAATATGATACTATCTGTGAAAACCTTCAACAGATGATAACACGCTATAAACAATCCACACCTTATACAATCTTAAAAGATACAAAGCATAGAGCGTTTCAGACAAGTCATGATAAAGAAAGCTTTATGCATATGGTAGAAAAAGCAAAGGACTATATTTATGAAGGAGATATCTTTCAGGTTGTTTTAAGTCAAAGAATGGAATGTGATTATGATGAAGACCCACTCAGCGCATATGCGAAATTACGCACGATGGGTTCTTCTCCCTATATGTATTATTTAGATTTTGACAGCTATGTGATTGCTGGTGCATCTCCAGAATTACTTTTACAAGGTCGAAAGGACCTGATCACGACCAAGCCAATTGCTGGCACTAGAAAACGTGGAAAAGACACAAAACAGGATCAACAGCTGATGGAAGAATTAATACACGATCCTAAAGAAAATGCCGAGCATATGATGCTGGTAGATCTTGGAAGAAATGATATTGGTAAAGTATCTAAAAGTGGTAGTGTTGAGGTAACTTCCTTAAAACAAATAGAATATTATCCCTCAGTTATGCATCTATGCAGTGAAGTTTCAGGCACCTTAAAAGATGAAATGAGTGTTTTTGATGCATTTGCATCTGTATTACCTGCCGGTACTTTATCTGGAGCACCTAAAATCAAAGCAATGCAGATTATCAATGAATTAGAAGCGATACAACGTGAAATTTATGGTGGGGCGATTGGTTTTCTGGGATATAACCAATTGTTTGATACCTGTATTACCATACGTACTATCTTGTTTCATAAACAAAAAGCCTATATACAGGCAGGCGCTGGTATTGTGAAAGATAGTCAACCAGATAAAGAATATGAAGAAACATTTCATAAAGCTACTTCCCTTCTACATGCTTTGGGTTGTGAGGTTGCATTATGATACTTGTCATTGATAATTATGACTCTTTCACATATAACCTTGTACAATACGTCAGTGAAATAGAGCCTGATATATGCGTGAAACGAAACGATGCTATTACACTTAATGAAATTGAATTATTAGCACCAGATGCCATTATATTTTCACCCGGCCCTGGCATTCCTTCCAAAGCTGGTATCATGGAAGATATCATCCAAGCGTATTATCAAAAAATCCCAATGTTAGGCATCTGTCTTGGTCATCAGGCAATCGCAGAAGTGTTTCAAGCGACCATTACACATGCGAAAACAATGATGCATGGAGAAAGCAGCAGGATTCAAATCATAGATACTGGTGGAATATTTGAAAATATGACAGATACCATCATGGCAGGTCGTTATCATTCCTTAATTGTAGAGAACATCAAAGCTCCCCTGATGATTACCGCCATCAGTGAAGATCAGGAGGTTATGGCAATCGCCCATCAACACTATCCTGTATATGGCGTACAATTTCATCCCGAAAGCCTGTTAACACCAAATGGTAAACAAATCATTATGAATTTTATAAGGAGGATTTCAAAATGTTGAAAAAATATATTAAAAAAATCAGTGAAGGACAAGACTTAAATAAAGCGGAAATGATCGATGCTATGACTTCCATCATGGAAGGAAATGTCAGTCCCGAACAAGTCAGTGCCTTTTTAATCGCAATGAAAATGAAAAAAGAAAGCCCAATAGAAATTGCTGCCAGTGCTCAGGTCATGATGGAAAAAGCCACAAAGCTTCCTGTGCATATCGATGATGTACTAGATATCGTTGGTACTGGTGGAGATTGTTTAAATACATTCAATATTTCTACGACTTCTGCTTTTGTCTTATGTGGAGCAGGTGTTCATGTCGCAAAACATGGAAATCGTGGTGTATCAAGTAAAAGCGGTAGTGCAGATACCTTAGAGGCACTTCATGTCAATATCAGCTTAACCCCACAAAAAGCCGCTTACCTTTTAAAAACTGTAGGCATCACCTTCCTGTTTGCCCAGGTATATCATCAGAGTATGAAATATGTAGGCCCTATACGAAAAGAGCTGGGAATCAAGACCATGTTTAATATTTTAGGCCCTTTAAGCAATCCTGCATGTCCAGATACCTATGTCATTGGTGCTTATAATAAAGAAATGGCAGATATGATGATTCGTGTATATCAGGAGCTACAGGTGAAACGTGCCATTGTTGTACATGGAGAAAATGGTATGGATGAGGTATCCTTGAATGGTCCTACTTATATTACAGAATTAAAAGATGATAAAATTATTTCCTATACGATTCAACCTGAAGATTTTGGTATGAGAAGTTGTGAATTATCTGATTTAATTGGTGGTGACAGTGAAGAAAATGCTTCTATATTTATGGACATCCTACAAGGTAGAAAAGGACCAAAGCGTGATGCTGTCATCTTAAACAGTGCCCTTGCTTTATATGCACATCATAAAGCAGATACCATAGCAGATGGTATTACTCTAGCAAAACAAAGCATTGATACCAAAGCCGCTCTTCATAAATTTGAACAGTTTCGTGAATTATCCAATCAAGAGGTTGCCCTATGATTTTAGATACCATTATTGAAAAGAAAAAAGAAACGCTGGAGCAGTCTTTTCAAAATCAAAGTCTTTTGTATCATCCCATTGCGCACCAAATGAAAAACAAAGAAGATTTATTCGTGATTGGAGAGATAAAAAAAGCAAGTCCCAGCAAAGGCGTCATTGTAAAAGATTTTAATGTAGAAAAGTTCACGAAAGAATATACGATGGCAGGTGTGGATGCCCTCTCTATCCTTACTGAAGAAAATTTCTTCCAGGGTTCTTTAGAAAACATCAAGCTTGCGAAAGCTTTCAGCCATATTCCTGTGTTACGAAAAGATTTCATTATGGATGCCAGAGAGATCATTCAAAGTAAACAAGTCGGTGCCGATATGATTCTACTCATTACAGCGATGTTGAGTGATGAACAGCTTCGTACATTTTATCAGATGGCGAATATGTTATATCTTGAATGTATTGTGGAAGTTCATAATGAAGAAGAATTGACGCGTGCCTTAAAGATTCATCCTGAAATCATCGGCATCAATAATCGTGACTTGTACACATTTGAAGTATCCTTAGAAACCACAAAGCGCTTAGCACAAAAGATTCCAGATGATATATGTATCGTTTCAGAAAGTGGTATTTTTACCCACGATGATATGGAATTTGTGAAAGCTGCCGGCGTAGATGCGGTACTCATCGGAGAAAGTTTTATGCGATGTGATAACTTTATGGAGCATCTGCAGCATCTACGTTATGGTTCATATTAAAATCTGTGGCATGTGCAGCATACAGGATATTCAATGCGTTAATGAAGTAAAAGTAGACTATGCCGGCTTTGTATTTGCATCTGGGAAACATCAAATATCCATTAACGAAGCAAAAAATCTTATTCCACATTTAAACCACAGTAAAAGTGTAGGTGTCTTTGTGAATGAACAGGTAGATGAAATTGCACATATTGCAAATACAATCCATCTGGATGTGATACAGCTACATGGAGAAGAAAGTCAAAAAGATATACAATATCTGAAAGAAAACACCCCATGTGAAGTATGGAAGGCGATTCGCCTTCACACTTTGAAAGATTATCAATTATTTCATGAACTTCATCCCGATTGTTTCCTTGTGGACAGCTTTGATAGATCAAGCTATGGTGGAACCGGGAAAAGAATTAAAAAAGAATTACTGGCATCCTTAGATTTAAGCGATAAAATACTGGCAGGTGGTATCAATACACAAAATGTACATGAAATACTATCGTATCATCCTTATATGATTGATGTATCCAGTGGTGTAGAAACAAATGGCAGTAAAGATATACAAAAAATAAGAAAATTAATAAGCGAGGTAAAAAAATGATAAAAGGTATGTATGGAAGTTATGGCGGTCAATATGCCCCAGAAACTTTGATGGTTGCGTTAAATGAACTAGAAGAAGCCTATGCGGCAGTAAAGGATGATCCATCCTTTCAAGAAGAATTAGCATTTTATTTAAAAGAATATGCCAATCGTCCTTCTTTATTCTATTATGCGAAAAAGATGAGTGAAGATTTAGGTGGCGCGAAGATTTATTTAAAACGAGAAGACTTAAATCATACAGGTGCCCATAAAATCAATAATGTTTTAGGACAAACATTAATTGCGAAACGTATGGGAAAAACCAAAATTATCGCAGAAACAGGAGCTGGTCAGCATGGTGTTGCCAGTGCGACTGCCGCTGCATTATTCGGTATGGAATGTGAAGTATTCATGGGGGAAGAAGATATCAAAAGACAGGCATTGAATGTCTTTAAAATGGAACTTTTAGGTGCGAAGGTAACCAGCGTATCTAGTGGTACTGGAACATTAAAGGATGCGACCAATGAAGCCATGCGTACATGGGCACAACGTTGTGAAGATACATTCTATGTATTAGGTTCTACCGTAGGACCACATCCCTACCCGATGATTGTACGCGATTTTCAAAAGATCATCAGTGAAGAAACCAAAGCACAATGCTTAAAAAAAGAAGGTAGATTACCTGATTATGTCATTGCCTGTGTAGGCGGTGGCAGTAATGCCATGGGCAGTTTCTATGATTTTATTGAAGATGAGCAGGTACAATTAATTGGCTGTGAAGCAGCTGGAAAAGGTGTAGATACAGCATTACATGCTGCCACGATCACAAAAGGCAGTACAGGTGTTTTACATGGTATGAAATCCATATTCCTTCAAGATAAATTTGGACAGATTATGGATGTATACTCTATATCTGCTGGTCTAGATTATCCAGGTGTTGGACCTGAACATGCGCATTTAAATGAAATCAAACGTGCAAAATATGTGCCTGTCACAGATGAGGAAGCAGTTAATGCATTCTTGTATTTGACAAAGACAGAAGGCATCATACCAGCTATTGAAAGCTCCCATGCCTTAGCATACGCAATGAAGCTGGCGCCAACGCTTTCAAAAGATAAAATCATCGCTGTCACGCTATCTGGTCGTGGAGATAAAGATGTAAAAAGTATTGCGGAATATATGGAGGTACAAATCAATGAATAGAATCGATCAAAAAATGCAAGACCTGAAAGCGAAACATCAAAGTGCTTTTATTGGCTTTTTAACTGCTGGTGATCCCGATATCCCCACATGTCTTGCCTGTTTAAAACAAATGGAGGATAACGGCTGTGATATCATAGAAATCGGGCTTCCCTTCAGTGATCCCATCGCAGAAGGACCATTGATTCAGGCAGCAAACCTGCGTGCATTGACTCATGGCATTACCACAGATGATGTCATGGAAATGGTAAAAACATTTCGATTACAAAGTGACATTCCTTTATTATTCTTATTGTATTACAACCAGATTTTCACTTATGGCATAGAGAAATTTCTAAAAGCCTGTCATGACGCAGGTATTGATGGACTTATTATTCCTGACTTGCCATTGGAACATCGGGAAGAAATCGTACCATACGCAGATGCATACGATATCGATATCATTTCCCTCGTTACTCCTGTATCCAAACAAAGAAAACAAGAAATCGTATCTAACAGCAAAGGCTTCTTATACTGTGTAACTTCTACTGGTGTAACAGGTGAACGTAGTTCTTTTAAAACAGATTTAAAAGCCTTTATTGATGAATTAAATCAATATACAGATACACCAAAAGCACTGGGCTTTGGTATATCTACACCTGAACAAATTAAAGAAATGAAAAATTATGCGGATGGTATTATCGTTGGTAGTGCAATTGTTAGAAGAATTGAAGCAATCACAACCCAAAATAAAACCCCGGAGGATGTCGGTGAATTTGTGAAAACATTAAGTGATGCCTGCCATGCTTAAACTATTTCCCAGGAAATAGACAAAATTAATGAATTATTCCTATATAAAGACTAAAAAGGACTATTTTAGTCCTTTTTAGTCTTTGATATCATGATAATACAAGTCTTTTAATTCTTCTTTTACATTGCGTGAACCAAGTTTACGCATAGCTTTATTTTCAATCTGACGAACACGTTCTCTGGTAATGCCATAAATTTTACCAATATCCTCTAAGGTCATTGGTGTTTCTCCATTTAGACCATATCGTCGTATGATAACATCTCTTTCCCGCTCTTTCAAAACAGATAACGATTTTTGTACAGTTTCTTTCATATACATAGCATCTGCATTTTGTTGCGGTGTTAAGGTAGCTTCATCGGATAACATATCTCCAAGACTAGTATCCCCATCCTCATCTATTTGAGCATCAATGGATACTGTTGTTTGTGTTAATCCCATTAAATCGCGAACTTCTTCAGGTGTCATATTACAATCTTTTGCAATTTCCTCGATGGTTGGCTCTCTTTGCAGCTCTTTCATCAAACGATCAATCGCCTTACGGATCTTAAATTCACTTTCTGCGATATGCACAGGTATATGAATAATCTTTTCTTTATCTAAAATATAACGTGTGATATACTGGCGAATCCATTGGGTTGCATATGTGGAAAACTTAAACCCTTTACGATAATCAAACTTTTCTACAGCACGAATTAATCCAAGATTTCCTTCTTGAATCAAATCCATAAATGGTACATTATAACGGTTAAACTGCTTTGCGATATTTACGACAAGCTTTAAATTACAATCAATAAAATACTCCTTCGCATTTTCATCGCCTTCTTCAATTTTCTTGAAATATTCAATTTCTTCTTCATGTGTCAATCTAGGATATCCACCAATAGAACGCAGATAGCTTTGTACATTGCCACGGATAGATTGTGAATTTCCCATACTTCCGCCCTCTTTCATGTATCCTTCTATGCCTTTATTTTATCGTATCCACTCTTGAATTACAAGAAAAATAAAAGCCCTTTTAATGAGCCATGAGCTTTAAAAGGGCAATTTATTTTAATTAGGATTCTTAGTAATACTTAATACTTTATAGCCACTTGCTTCTAAATCTTTTTCCAATTCATCTGTTTGGAATGTATCAATACGAATGATCATATCCGCAAAGCCGTTATGTTGTGAATATACCCCTAAGTGGGTAATATTGCAGTTATTGCGAACAAAGATTTCTGACAAGCTTCCGATTGTGCCAAGTTCATCTTTTACTTCGATACAAACGCGGCTTCCTCTTTCGCGATATCCTAAGATATCAAGGAATGCGCTTAATACATCGTTGCTTGTTAAGATACCAACAACTTCTTTATCATCATTTACAACTGGTAAACATCCGATATCATGTTTATACATCAACAATGCTGCATCTTCCAAGAAAGAATCTTCGTGGATGGTAATGACATCACGAATCATGATTGCATCAACGGTTGTTTTACTTAACAGATAATTTAATTCATAGATACTCAGACTGGTCGCTTTTGTTGCGCCATTCTTTGAAATCATTCCTTCTGTCACTAGACCTACTAATTTTTTGCCATTGACAACAGGAATACGGTGTAATTTTTTCTCATTCATGATATCGACGACTTCACTGATCTTATTGTTTACACCAATACAAATAGGATTTTTCGTCATTCTGTTTTTTACATACATGGTTTCTTATCCTCCTAAGTACGCTTTCTGGATTTCTTCACTTTCAGATAGTTCTTTTCCTGTACCACTCATTACAATATTTCCGGTTTCCATAACATAAGCACGATGAGCGATGGATAAAGCCATACGTGCATTCTGTTCCACCAGCAATACAGTTGTGCCCTTCGCATTGATATCTTTGATGATATTAAAGATTTCTTTTACAAGAATTGGTGCTAAGCCCATACTTGGTTCATCCAGCAACAGAATTTTTGGATTTGCCATCAATGCTCTTCCCATGGCTAACATCTGTTGTTCACCACCGGATAAAGTTGCTGCATTTTGTTTACTACGATCCTTCAATATTGGAAAACGGTCATAAACTGCTTCTAAATCACGTTTGATACCATCTTTATCTTTTCTCTGATAAGCTCCAAGCTCCAAATTTTCTAATACAGTCATTCCAGCAAAGATTCTTCTTCCTTCAGGAACATGACTGATACCTAGTTTCATTATATCCTGTGCTGAACATTTATTCAACACTTTCCCATCATAGGTAATCGTACCGGCACTTGGTTTTACAAGTCCACTTAAGGCTTTTAATATACTTGTTTTCCCAGCCCCGTTCGCACCAATCAGGGTTACGATTTCGCCTTCATTTACTTCCAAGTCAATGCCTTTTACCGCATGAATAGCACCATATTTTATATTCAGTCCTTCTACCTTTAACATACTATATCTCCTCACCCAAATAAGCTTCGATTACTCGTTTATTTGTTTTGATTTCTTCTGGTACACCTGATGCGATAATCTTGCCATAATCTAATACATAGATTCTTTCACACAGATTCATAACCAGTGACATATCATGTTCAATCAATAGAATACTGATATGGAATTCATCTCTGATAAAACGAATCAGATTTGTTAATTCAGCGGTTTCTTGCGGATTCATACCGGCAGCAGGTTCATCTAAGAATAATAGTTTAGGATTTGTTGCCATGGCACGGGCAATCTCTAATCTTCTTTGTTCCCCATAAGGCAGGTTGCTAGCAAGTTCATCCTTTTTATCCTCCAAATGGAAGATTTTTAATAACTCCATTGCTTTCTTACGCATCTTTTCTTCTTCTTTATAAAAGGCAGGTAAACGTAACAATGCTGTAATGGTTCCATATTTTACATCTTTGTTCATGGCAATTAAAACATTATCTAAAACTGTCATTTCTTTAAACAGACGAATATTCTGGAATGTTCTCGCAAGACCCATAGCTGTAATCTTATATGGTTTTACACCATTTAGTTTTACTGCTTTTCCATCTTTTTCAAATTCAATTGTTCCCTCACTTGGAACATATACCCCAGTTAACATGTTAAACAATGTTGTTTTACCAGCACCATTTGGTCCAATCAGACCAACTAGTTCTCCTTCATTGATTTCCATATTTACATTGGAATTTGCACAAAGACCATCAAAGTTCTTTGTTAATTTTTTTACAGAAAGTAAAGGCATATTAATCTACCTCCTTTTTCTTTTTCCACTTCGCAGGAAGAAAATCTGTGATTTCTTTATTGCCGAATAATCCCTGTGGTCGATATACCATGATTAAGATAATCGCTAATGCATAAATGATCATACGAATTTCCGCATAACTCTGTAAGAACAGGTTGATTAATCCTAATACGATTGCCGCAAGGATACTTCCAGATAGAGAACCCATTCCACCAAATACAACGATAACCAAAATATCGATGGATTTCATAAATCCAAACGTAGATGGTTTTAATACATAGAAATATGAAGCGTATAATGCACCAGCTATGGATGCCAGTACAGCACCAATAACAAATGCCAATGTTTTATATTTTGTTGTATTGATACCCATAGATTCACTGGCAATTTCATCTTCACGTACAGAAATACAGGCACGTCCATGTGAAGAACGAACAAAGTTGTGTACAACCAGAATGCTAATGACGATAAAAATAAATACTAATGGAAATGTTGTCAGTTTAGGAATACTGCTTAAGCCAGCAGCACCACCCGTGATTTCCATATTTTGAATTGCAATACGAATGACTTCTGAAAAGCCTAATGTTGCGATGGCAAGATAATCTCCACGCAAACGAAGAGTTGGAATAGCAACGATTAAAGCAACAATAGATGTAATGATCGCACCAATCAACATTCCTAAAAATAGCCCTCCCATATTAGGGATTTTCAATAATGTAATAGCTGCACAATATGCGCCAATTGACATAAAACCTGCATGTCCTAAAGAGAACTGTCCGGTAAAACCGATAATCAGGTTAAGTCCTAATGCTAATATAATATTTATACCAATCGTAATAATTGTTACCTGATAAGTATTTGGAATCAAATTTCCCATAATCATTGCCTGAAAGATACCAAAGATCACACATGCAATGATGGTCCATATCAAATTGCGTTTTGTAAATTGATTTTTCATAGACGATTCCTCCTAAACTTTCTCTTTCACATTTTTACCAAGTAAACCACTTGGTTTGATGATCAGAATAATGATCAGGATCAGATATACGACAGCATCTTTTACCATAGAGAAGCCATATCCACTAGCTAATGTTTCAAGAATACCAATAGCCTCTCCACCTAGCATTGCGCCAGGAATAATTCCGATACCACCAAATACTGCGGCGATAAATGCTTTTAGACCTGGTATCATCCCCATTAAAGGGTCAATAGAGTTATAATACATACCAATCATAACACCAGCAGCACCGGCTAATGCACTACCAATGGCGAAAGTAAATGAAATTGTGTGATTTACATTGATTCCCATTAATTCTGCTGCATCAGGATCTGTAGACACGGCACGCATTGCTTTACCAATTTTGGTTTTCTTAACGATCAACTGTAAAGCAATCATTAATACAATAGAAGTAATGAAAATCATAATCTGATGATTACTGATTTGAAGTCCAGCAACGGTATACACTTCTTTAGGGAAGAAATCAGCTGGATATGTACGAATGTTTGGTCCCATTACATACATCATTGCATATTCCATAAATAAGGAAACGCCAATTGCAGTTATCAAAGATGTAATTCTTGATGCGTGACGTAATGGCTTATATGCAATCTTTTCAATTAGTACACCTGTAAACATACAGATCAACATTGCGATAATCAAAGTTGGGAAAAATCCTAACCCCCATGATGTAGAAGCAAAGAAACCAACATATGCACCTAACATATAAATATCACCATGTGCAAAGTTAATTAATTTGATAATTCCATAGACCATGGTATAACCTAGAGCGATCAATGCGAAAATACTACCTACCGACAGACCATTGATCAGCTGTTGTAAAAATATTGTCATACGAATACCCCTTCCTATATACATTTGAAACGTCAAATAAGGTGAAAGTGCGCTTTCACCTTATTTATGTTGTTTATCAAATATCTTCTTATTTTGTTACATCAACATCAACAGCAGAAGCCTGTTCGCCATCTTTTAATTCAACGAATTTAATTGATTTAATAGGTGTGTGATCATCATCCATTGAGAATGTTCCTGTAACACCTGTGAAGTCTTTATATGCAGCAATTGCATTTGTAATTGCTTCTGGATCATCACTACCAGCTTTTTCGATTGCATCTTTAACAAAGTAAGCTAAGTCATATCCTAATGCAGCAAATGTATCAGGAGCTTTATCATATTCATCTTTATAAGCTTTCAAGAATGCATCAACTTTTTCGTTCTTTTCTGTAGTAGAGAAGTGAGTAGTGAAGAATACGTTATTTAATTTATCTGCACCAACAACTTCTTTTAATTTAGGTGAATCAAATCCATCAGGTCCTAAGATTGGTTTTTCAATACCAGCTTCACGAGCCTGTTTTACGATCTGACTTGCTTCTTCATAATAACCTGGAATCAACATTGCATCATAATCTTTGCCTTTGATTTTTGTTAATACAGAACTGAATTCTTTATCACCCTGTGTATAGCTTTCATTTCCAACAATGTTTCCACCTAATTTTTTGAATTCATCAGAGAATACTTTTGTTAAACCTTTTGCATAATCACTTGAGTTATCAGAATATACTAATACATTTTTCCATCCTTTATCAAAAGCAGCTTTTGCTAATGCTTTCCCCTGGAATGAATCAGAGTAACAAATTTTAAAGCCATATGGCTGTACACTTCCATCAGTTTTCAAAGTCGCATCATCTGCTGTAGCTGAAGCTGAAAGTGTTGGAATTTTGTTTTCTGAAGCCATTTCAAATGCCTGTTTTGTCAATGATGAAATTGCAGGTCCTAAAATAACCTTAGATCCATCCTGTACCAACTGATTATAAACGGTTGGCATGTCTGTATCACTTGTTTTATTATCCAATACATCTAAATCAATTTTCTTTTGTTTGTCGCCGACTTTTACACCGCCAGCAGCATTGATTTCTTTAACAGCTAATTTAATGCCATCAACGTGACTTGTTCCATAAGTAGCTGCTGTTCCTGTTTGTTCATAGTTTACGCCCCATTTAACTGAATCTTCATTAGAGCCTTCATCTTTACTGCCGCAACCAGTCATTGTAAATGCCATTGCCGCACATGCTGCCATTGCAACATATTTCTTAAAATTTCCCATGTTTTTCTCTCCTTCTCTTTTTTTCTTTCCTCAAAATAATCAATACGTTTAATTGATTAACAATATTATAGCGCATTGAAATTACATTGCAAGTGTTTTCTGCAAATTTTTACAATAATTTTCAGTAATACTATCATTTTATTTCAAAGTTTTCTAAAATAGTTAAAACCTCCTGTTTTTTCATAATTAAAGGAGTGAACCTGGGCAAAGTCCACTCCTTCTCATGATAATTAATATTTACTCATACCTCTTCGACGAAGATAATTTTTTATTGGTTTATAATAATACAACAATAAAGCCGGAATCAACAGACATAATAATCTTCCAAATATCGTATTTGCAAATAGCAGCAGTACACCAAGCCAAGGATTTCTTCCTGTAAGCGTTCCATACACATCTTCCTTGCATATGATGATATCCTGCTTTTGGGCTGTATGCTTTCTGGTTTCTACAACCATATTATGATTTTCATCGATTGTTTTGATAAATCCTGTCCTTGGACCCTCTTTTGTTTCGTAAAGAATGATTTCATTTTCATATACTGCATCTGTACGTCCAATGGAATCAAAGAATGCCAGATCATTACAAAGTAAATCAGGTTCCATTTCATCTGTTTCTACTATATATGCAATTTTACCAAATGCCTCTGATTTTTTCTCAGGTGATGCAGTGGAAACATATAATACAAATAGATTCACAACAATGCTGCAGGTAATCGCAGCAATCAAAACAGTCATAACCAGCTGATCAAATCCCTTATGACGCTGATTTCTTACGAATTGATTTACAATATCTTCATAGCTGTCTTGTTTCGGTATCACGATACGAACGCCATCATCTAAATCCATGTCTTTTTCATAAAAGGGGAAATTTGTATATTGGGATATCTTTTGAGCACGCACGACCAACGTAATCAAAGCGATGATGACAACGATCAGAAAGTAGAATAAGTAATTTGACTGTCCAAAGTAATCAAACAGATGGGTAATGTTCTGCATACTGACAGGATCACTTATCAAATTATAGTAGCCACTGCTTAAGCGTAATATCCAAATGATAATTGCACTAATCACAATGACATATCTTGCATCACGCTGTTCTGTTATAAATAGCGAACATTCCATCGTAACAACCGTAACAAATATGATATCAACAAGCCCTACCATATAGAGCGATATCATGTAATTCACAATGAATGGATATTGTAACAACATGGTCAACAGGATAGTAACGATATATCCTATTGTATAGTAGATAACGATTTCCTTTAAACGTATCAACAACTTGGTCAAAATCATCTTCAACGGATCATATCCGTTTTTTGCCAGTGTGTACCATTTATTTGCTGATATCTCCGCAAATGTAAGTAAATCGAAATAGCGTATCATATAGACAATATACATAATGAAAGCAACTAAAACATAAAGACTAATCGTAGAAAAATAGCTTGGCATCATAAACTGTGGAACACTTTGTGACAGGACACTGCGCGTTAATGCCTGTAACACCAGATGAATAATAAAAGAAAGAATAGCAATACTCACTCCGTACCATAGAATGCTTTGACTTTTTCTTTTCTTTTCAATATATGACAATTTTCTATCCGTTTGTTTTACTATTTTGTTCATACTGATATACGATCTCTTTCCACGCGTTTTCAACACAATATGGGTGCTGTTCTATAAACTTTGGGTAGTAGTAGTTCTTTCCCAGCGTTGCACATATTGCATCATATCCAGCAATATTATTATGCTGATCCCAAACTTCTAATCGATTGCCATTTCTACGATATTCATAATCGGGCATTGTTTTCATTAGATATTCTTCCATTTCCTTTGCACGATCGTCCCTTATGATTGCACACAGGTGATCCCAAGTTTTGATAAAATCCTGTACGGGAGAATTACAAAGAAATCTACCATCATACAAGGGGGAAATATGGGTTGCACAGGCTTCTATCATTTTGTAATCAAAAGAAGAAAATAACAATGTCCGTTTTTGTCTTTGCAATTCCTGACATATCGTTTGAATCGCAAGAATACATTTCTCATCATAATATAATCTTGCTAAATTCCAGATAATCAGTTTGCTTTCTGTATAGTAACCAGCCATTAATTCCACTACGCTTTTTTCCGGTGGAGTTAATGTACTGATTTCTCTTTCACTTAAATAACCTAGATTAACATCCAACAAATCTTTGGCAATCTGATGCTTCCTTTCATCAATACTGCCAGGCTCCTTTGCTGTAATAAATGTGAGATATTCAAGAACACTCATGTTCTCAAACATCATGTTTGTACTTCCTATATAGTAGACATGCGGTAAAATCAAACGTTTTTTCCGCATCATCCCTGTCTCATTTAAAACACATCTGCCATCTTTATACGGTCTGGCATTCGCAACGATTTCAAGAAATAAACGCACTTCAAATGCTTTATTTCCAATAATCGCCCAGATTTCGCCTTCTAAAGCTTCAAAATTCAGGTCCTGAAATACTTGGACAGGCTGCTCGTTATCCTTTTGGTAAAATTCCATACTTGCAACATGTTCCATCAGAACACTTTGTTTTCTCCTCTGTTCCTCCATACGCCACACCTATTTCATTTCCACAGATGGATATGACAGTTTCCAACTGTTTACGCAATTCTCAGCGTTCATATGCCATCAACAGGAAAAACAGTCCTTTCCCTACACACTAATCATAACTTCCAGGGACACAGACTGTCAAACGTTACTTTTATTTTTACGTTCCTGTCTATCAGCAATAATCGCTTTTCGGCCACTATTTGGTTATTTATTAAATTTTGACAACTCGTTTCCAGCTTATGATTTCACTATCCTAGCCGATAGCGAATCCTAAGACTTTCTCGTTAAATATGCTTTTCTTAATAAACGCCGCTGGAATTTGATTGCCTAGGGAAGGTGTATGTAAAGATATCCATTTAGCCAAAATGTTTGTCTTCATTACCTTAGCGTTTCTGCATATAGCCTTTATGCAGCTTTCCGCATTCCCATTTGGAAGTGCCAACGCACCATCAAATAAAGTTTTTTTCATGTTTCTCTCTCCTCCATTGAACATGCTTTATTCTTCGGCAACTGGCTGTCGTATTTTCTAATAAATAGACCCTATAGCTTTGCGTCACCAGATCACTCTGGCTTTGCCTTGTTTCCTCCAAGTGGTATATACCACTTGGTCTATACCAATTATAGACCATGTCTTATTTTAATGCAAGCGTTTACTTAAAATTTTTATCATTTTTTTGTAAAAATCGCTTTCATTTGTTACAAATCTTTTTCAAAACTCCAATTTTCCTTATAATAACGGCATATATTTCAATAACCTGCTCTTTTTTTTATCTATGGAATTGTATATATGTCCTATACTTCTCATAAAAAAACCTATTGCAATTTCAAATAATCATAGTATACTAATACCAGTTATTATTTTTACCAAGGAGGATCGTGGGTAGTAATAATGAGCGCCTGGACCTACGGGTTGACGAGGATAACAGTTATCGAAAGATTCGGCGGGTACTGTTACGGTTATTGTGGATCGAAAGAGAATAGACAAAAGCAACATCATAATGCTACAAAAACTATTCTCAACACACTATTTTTTATCATGGAGGAACATAAAATATGTGTGGAATAATTGGCTATGTGGGATCAGAGAAGATCTCAAATAGTGTTTTGATTGCGGGTTTACACGCCTTAGAATACCGTGGGTATGACTCTGCAGGATTAGCACTGGCACAAAATGATCAGGTAACAATTATCAAAGCAAAAGGAAATGTCAGCTTTTTAGAGGAAAAGCTTGAAAAGATGAACACAAAAGGAACAACATTGGGAATTGCCCACACACGTTGGGCAACGCATGGTGAACCAAATGAAACAAACAGTCATCCCCATCAAAGTGGATTGGTAACGCTTGTTCATAATGGTATTATTGAAAATTATAATACGATCAAAGAAGAACTGGAAAACGCAGGTTATGATTTTTATTCACAAACAGATAGTGAAATTGCGGCAGCTTATATTGACTATTGTTATTTTCTGACAAAAGATAAAGTGTCTGCTTTAACGAAAGCTTATCAGCATTTCAAAGGAAGTTTTGCATTTGCTATCATCTTTCAGGATGAACTGGATGTAATATATGCTATGCGAAAGAATTCACCGCTTGTTTTAGGTGTTGGTGAACATCAGAACTTTCTGGCAAGCGATATTTCAGCTTTCTTAAAATATACAAACCAATATATTGTGTTAGAACATGAAGAAATTGCTGTTCTTCATAAAAATCAAATTACCATTCAAAATCTGAATGGTGATCTGTTGGATAAAGAAATACAAACTAGTGAAATGGATATCACAGATATCCAAAAGGGCGGCTATGAACACTTTATGTTGAAAGAGATTCATGAAGAACCAGATGTTGTGAAAAAAACAATCGATTCACTTATGCAAAATAATCTATTGGATCTATTGAATACAATGCCCAATTTAAAACAATATGATCAAATACATATCATTGCCTGTGGCAGTGCGATGTATGCTGGTATGATAGCGAAATCCTTGATTGAATCAAGAGCACGCATTCATGTGGATTGTATCTGTGCAAGTGAATATCGTTATGCAAATCCTATTTATACAGGCAATACATTAGCCATCTTCATTAGTCAATCTGGTGAAACTGCGGACACAATAGCTGCTTTACAACTAGCAAAAGCAAATGATGTCGCAACCCTGGCAATCGTCAATGTCATTGGTTCTACTATTGCTCGTGATGCTGATCATGTTATTTATACGAAAGCTGGACCTGAAATCTGTGTGGCAACGACAAAGGCTTATTGTACACAGGTAGCTGTCTTATCTTTACTTGCCTGCTATCTGTCCTATGTTCATGGCCATATGCAGGATGATGAAGTTATGCAGTTAAGTAAAGAAATCAAAACTTTACCGAAATTAATGCAACAGCTTATTGAAAAAGATTATTCTGCATTTGCAAAGAAAATATATCAGCATAATGATGTGTTCTTTATAGGGCGTGGATTGGATTATTCTTTATCCATGGAAGGCAGTTTAAAACTAAAAGAGATATCTTATATACATAGTGAAGCCTATGCGGCTGGTGAATTGAAGCATGGAACGATTTCTTTAATTGAAGAAGGCACCCCTGTCATCGCACTTGCGAGTGATGAGGATTTATATGAAAAAACGATTAGTAATATCAAAGAAGTAAAAGCCCGTGGTGCTTATGTTTTATTGATCATCAGCGATGATTTACAGATAGCACATGATGGATATGATGATATTTTGCGTATACCAAAAACTGATAAATTGATTCAGGCAATACTGGGTGTCATACCATTACAGTTATTAGCTTATGAAATCGCTAGACTTCGTGGTTGTGAAATAGATCAGCCCAGAAACCTGGCTAAATCGGTTACTGTTGAATAACGGTATTTACCTGTAAAGTGCCTTGACTTCCTAATATTACACACACTTTGGTACTTTACAGTTAAATATATAAAGAAAGAAGCGACATGAATGATCAGCTTGTGTCAAGTAGACACACAAAATAATTAAAACATTTTTGTC
>NZ_QVFI01000049.1:0-13891 GCF_003433845.1 Absiella sp. AM09-50 | reverse complement strand
CTTCATAATTGTACTCATTTCCTGGATACATCATGATTACTTCCATCAGATCATAATCTTCTACCTGATTGTGCCATTCATTTTTTAAACATTCTTCTTTGATATGATATACATTGATCACATCATTTTTTTCTTTTGTATGCTTTGGACATATCCATATCGAATATACTTTTTGTAGATCATTAAATTCTGATGACGCAAAACCGTCTTCTGCATTTTTCTGTCTTGATATCAGTCTGCTTGCATAATAGATCCCTCTTGTGACTAAAGGATATCCTGGTGTTTCATCTTTTTGTATCTCAAAATTGATAAAGATGCCCACACTTTCTTTTTTTCCTTTTTTTGTCGGCAGCGTTGCTTTAAACAATATATCATATCTTACACAGGCGCCTATGACGGATTGATCTTCTACATTCATTCCAACGATTTGATCATGATCATTGATGGTCATATTAATCCTTGGATCATTTTCTATGCTGTTAATGATTTCTTCTATCGTCAGATCCTTACATTCCTTCATTGCGAACTTCATAATGTTTGCTAAGATCTGCTTATTGCTCATGATCATTTTACATAAGTGATCATAGGCATCCGTATTCTTATCAAACATTTTTAAACTTTCATACAATACCATATTGTTTTTTACGTTTTTTAATGCGATTTCTAAAATACTTGGACTTAACTTTCTTTTTTTTAGGATTTTCTTTTCCTTATGGGTTGTTTTTTCGATTATGCTCATTTGCATACCTCCTTGTCTTTAAGTAGTTACCATTATACACAAAAGATAAGGGTTTGTTATAAAAAGCATAAATTCTTATATTTTTTTCTGAAATCTTAAAATAAATCATTACTTTTCGCAAAAAAAAGATAGTCATTCACTATCTTTCCTTGTCTAGTTTTCTGTTTTACATTTACCTGCGTCATCTTTTTGTAAATCCATTTTTAGTAACGTACCAGGTTTTGGATAACTTCGATAATCATTTTTCCCACTTTTCACAATGATTCTTTCATTTGAATTTTTCTTATTACTATCCTTCTTTTTAAACAAACTCATAATTCCCTCTCGATTTACTCCTTTCAACAGTTTTTAGCTGTATACTTTCTCCTTTTTTATATATCTAAAGCGACTCTTTTATTATACCTTAAAAGAATATAGAATGGTATTTTAAAGACAAAATTTCAGCCTTTTTTCATAAGAAAACAGCATGGCTATCGCACATTTTAGCTCATGCTGTTTATTTAAATATGTATTTATATACTGCTTACTAATTTTTCTACCAGTTCTTTACTAACGACATCATAATCATCAGCGTGTTCACCTTCTGCATAGGAGTAGCTTACATCCCCTAATGAAGTAGTTGAATCATGTAACCAGTCTTTACAAGAAGAGTGTACTTGATAAATGCCTGTATAATCCATCATTTCTTTTGCATTACCTGCATTCATTCCACTTCCTGCTAATAATTCAATTTTATCACCATATTTTTCCTGTAGTTCTTTGATTAAATCCTTACCCTGCATTGCTTTAGGTTTTAAACCACTGGTCAATACACGATCTACGCCTAATGCAATCAATGTTTCCATTGCTTTATAAGGATCGCTTGTACAGTCAAATGCACGATGGAAAACAACTTCTCCTCCTGCTTTTTTGATAATATCAATAATTTTCTTTGTCTGTTCTATATGGATGTTTCCCGCTTCATCCAGACAACCAAATGCAATACCATCTGCACCGTTTTCCAGCATGACTTCTGTATCCATAACCATAGCTGCAAAGTCTTCTTCGTTGTAACAGAAGCCTGCACCACGTGGTCTTACCATTGTGATGACTTTAACATCTGTATTTTCTTTTGTTAAACGTAAAGCTGCCACACTTGGTGTTAACCCGCCTAAGTGTAAAGCACTGTTTAATTCTACTCTTTTTGCGCCGCCTTTATATGCCTGTAATGCATCATAATAGCTTCCGCAACAGATTTCTATCATTCTTTCCATAATTTACCTCGCTATTTTGCCAGTTTATAGATACCTAAAGCATAGATTTTGGCATTTGTCATCAAATCTTCGATATCCATCCATTCATTTGGATTATGTCCAATTCCCTTTTGTCCAGGGAAGCTTGGACCGAATGGTACGATATTTGGCATCATTTTTGCGTAAGTTCCACCAGTGGTTGTCACTGGTGTACCATCCATACCGGTTACTTCTTCATAAGCATCTTGTAAACATTTTACCATGAAGCAGTCTTTTTCAAAATGTACCGGATTCATATTGCTTGTTAAGCTTACTTCCAGATTTCCTGCTTTGCTTTGTATCTGCGTAATAATTTCATCGATTGTCACAACACCTGGATAGCTTAATGTCACATCAAAACACACTTTATTTTCTTCCTTATGCAACTTGTATCCACGCATCTGCATAACACCAAATTCTTTATCTTCATAATTGATGCCCAAACGATCTCCATTATCTTTACTCTGTAAGAAATATGTATTCACAAAGTCAAAGAATTCTTTCATTTGTGTATCATCTGTAGAGATCATAACGGTTGCACGACCTCTTTCTCCATACACGACAGGATATTTACAGTCTGGTGTCCATCCCATAACAGGAGGTTTTTCTTTACTTAAATAATATTCCAGATCTTTAAATCCTGTTTCTTCATCTGTACCAAACAGAATTCGTACAGGTTTTGATAATTTGATTTGTAATTGTTTAATTGCATATAATGCATATAAACAGCTCATGACAGGGCCTTTATTATCGAGGATTCCTCTTGAGAAAATGCGGCCGTTCTCATCTACGTATCCGCTGAAAGGTGGCTGTTTCCAACCATCCCCGACTGGTACAACATCTAAATGTCCAATGATTCCTACATAGTCTTCCCCTTCACCATATTGTGCATATCCCATGTAGCCATCGATATTCTTTGTTTCAAATCCTAATGTATCCGCAATCGATAGTGCCATGTCTAAAGCTGCAGCCACGCCTTCTCCAAATGGCTTGCCGGGTAATGCTTCACTTTCCACACTATCAATACGAACAACTTTCAGGATATCTTCAATCATAGAATCACGATTAGATTCTACCTGAGCAATAATCTTTTGTTCCATTATTTTTCCACCAATGGTGCAGTACGTGTAGCCATATAGTTGTCCATCCATTCTTTGCTAGCTACTTCAAAGTGGTTCTTTCCGTTTTCATCACGAGTTACAAGATAAACTGTTGGCGCTTCTTTTTCTGTCGCAACAACAAATGAGAATCCCTCAATGTTTGTTGCACATCCCCATTCACCTTTATTGTTCATAGCAATTAATGATAAGTCACCAGCTTTTCCACGACGACGAATCAATTCTTTGTCTAATTTGTTTACAGCTGTTTCACAAGCTTCTTGTGGATGCATTCCTTCGCCCATTAAACGAACGATTTCATAAGAAATACAGCCTTTCATTAAGTCTTCTCCAAGACCTGTTGCACTTGCACCACCGATTTCACTATCTACATAGAAACCTGAACCACTGATTGGAGAGTCACCAACTCTACCTTTTTTCTTCATGAATAAACCACTTGTACTTGTTGCAGCAGTCATATGTACATTGCTATCTAATGCAACCATACCAACTGTATCATGTCCACTATATGGTTTTAATTCCAATTCTTGTACTTCTTTTACACGGTTTTTATAGTGGATTTTTGCACGGTCAGTTAACATATTTTTACGTTCAAAGCCTTCTTTGTGTGCAAATTTTTCAGCACCTTCTCCAACTAACAGATTGTTTACTTTTTCTTTACTTAAACGACGTGCAATACTGATTGGATTAGCAAAATCCTTTACAGCAGCAACTGCACCTAAATCAAATGTTGTTCCATCCATATAAGCAGCATCCAATTCAACTTCCATTTCTTCATTTGGAAGTCCACCATATCCTACTGATTTATAGAATGGAAAGTCCTCTACCTCTTTAATTGCTGTTTCAATAGCATCACCTGCATCACCATTTTCTTTCAGCAAGTCACATCCTTTTGTAACTCCTTCTAAAGCCATTCTCCAAGTTGCGATCATACCCCACATAGTAAATACCTACCTTTCTTTTATACAGGACATATTCCTGCCTTTACTTACATTGTTATTATAACGCATTTTTCTATGCACCTGTTGAAAAGCATTTCCTAGTCTTAGGAAATGAAGGATAATGATTGTAATATTTATGATCAGCTGATACACTAAAGCTAAGAGGTGTTTTATGGAAATAGAAAAAATCATACAAGAAAATCAAGCTTATCTGTATCGCTATGCAATGTATTTATCTGCGCATCCTGATATTGCGAAGGACCTTGTTCAACAAACATGGCTACAGGTGATGAAGCATCAGGATCAATTGGTTGATGTGACCTATCTACATGCCTATTTGAAAAAAATCTGTATCAATGAATATCGTATGATGATGCGTAAAGAAAAGCCAATGGAATCTATTGAGGAACTAGAGGCAGATGGCATATATTTTCATGAGGAAGAAATTGATGGCGTCATGGAAGTTAGTGTATCTAAAGAAATAGAGAACCTTCGTAATGGATGTTTTTTGAGTATGGTAAGGAAATTAACCTTATTACAGCGCATGGCTTTTTCTTTATCGGATATGTTTGGCTGTACAATTGAAGAAACAGCATTATTAATGGATATAAGTGAGTCTGCGGTAAAAGGTTTACGCTATCGTGCCAGAATGAATTTATCTTCTTTTTTTGCGAATCATTGTATGTTTATGAAAGAAGAAAACCCTTGTCATTGTCAGGCATGGATTGATTTTGCGCAAAAGCGTTTAAAACTACAGCATCAGTTAAAGATGTCCTTCTCTGCTCAGGAATTTCGAGAAAAGGATCACTCCTATCAAAAAGATATTCATGAAAAACTTTTGGCTTATTATCGTCAAATGCCGGTACAATATCCTGAAGATTCCTGGTATACAAATTTGATAGATTTTGTAAAAAACAAATAATTTACTAACTACCCGCATCTTTTTAGCTTCTCAATCATCTAAGTATTGAGGAGGTGAGCATATGTTTTCATCAAGATGTGGCGTTCGTTGTGATTTATGTGAACGTAAAGAAGCTGTACATTGTCGAGGATGTATCCATATGGACAAGCCATTTTGGGGCGGTGTTTGTGAAGTGAAATCCTGTGTTGAATCTAAACATCTTGATCATTGTGGTCAATGTGATGTATTTCCATGCCCGTTTATTGTCAAACATGGGTGTAAAAGAAGGCTTTGATCCAAGAATCAAGATTGCACAATGTCGTGTATGGCGTAATGAAGAATTGAAGTAACAAAAAAAGGAAGAAAACTTTTGGCTCAATAAAAAATGTTTCTTCCTTTTTTAGTACCTTATTTGAAAAATGTTTTTAATGTTTCTTCCATACGATGTAAAGCTTCTGTAAGAATGGCTCTTTGTGTTCCTACATTTAAACGTACCCATCCTTCTCCATCTGCCACAAAATAACTTCCTACGACCATAGTAAGATTGCTGGCAACAAAGAATTCCTTCATTTCTTTTTCGTCTTTGAATACTTCGCGCATATTAATCCACGCTAGAAAGCTTGAATCTGCCTTCATTACTTTTGCTTTTGGCATATGCTTTTCAAACCATGCATATAAAACTTCAAAGTTTTCTTCAATATAGTCTGTTAACTGATCTAGCCAATCCTCAGATTCATTATATGCTGCGATAATCGCTGGAACTGCAAATACATGCGGACTGGTAATATAAACGCGCTGTAAATATGTTAATAGTTTTTCTCTAATTTCAGGATTTTTAACAACGATATAACTTGATTTTAATCCTCCTAAATTGAAGCCTTTATTTGGTGATACACATAAAATCGAATGGTCAATAATTTTATCATTTGCTAAGAACAGAGTAGTAAATGGTTTAAATGTGATATCACGATGAATTTCATCGCATACAAGTAAAACATTGTATTTCATGCATAACTGTGCAAGCTGATTTAACTCCTCTTTTTCCCATATACGTCCACTTGGATTTTGTGGAGAACACAAGATAAACAGCTTTACCTTTTCTTCGATAATTTGTTTTTCCATTAATTCAAAATCAAAATAATATCGCATGTTTTCCAGTTTCAAAGGATTTGCAATCAAACGACAACCACCTCGTTCGATAGCTTCCGCAAAAGGATCATAAGCTGGCGTATTGATCATGACACCATCGCCTGGTTCACAGAAACATTGTACAATATAGTGTAATGTTCCACATGTGCCGAATGTCAATTTGATCCATTCTTTTTCAAACTTTGTGCCATATCGTCGTTCATTCCAATTGATAAGCGCATCATAATATTCATCATAAGTATAAGTATATCCATAATCTCCTAAAGCTGCACGATCAATCATTGCTTGTTTAATTGCTGGTGCACATTCAAAATCAAGGTCAGCCAAATCCATAGGGATAGCATCTTCATTGACGTTAAACTTTTCTTTTAAGATTTTATTATCCCATTTTCTACAGTGACTTAATTTACGGTTGATCTGATGATCAAAATCATATTTCATCTTACTTTACCTCCAATTGAATCAGAGTTTTTGGTGTATGATTTAATGCGACGCCAACACCATTTCTAATCAATACATCATCTTCGATTCTTACACCGCCAATACCTGGCACATAAATACCTGGTTCGCATGACATGATCATACCTTCCTCTAAAATCGTTTCACTTCTTTGGTTAAGAACTGGAAGTTCTCCATCTCCCATTCCCATACCATGACCTAAGCCATGCGTGAAATATTCACCATAGCCATGATTTGAAATGATAGATCTTACATAATCATCTACATCTTTCCCACGTATGCCTGCTTTGATAAATTCTACACCTGCACATTGCGCTTCAAATACGATATCATAAATCTTTTTAACTTCTGGATCAGGTGTTCCAATACATACAGTTCGTGTCATATCGGATTGATATCCTTGATATACAATACCAAAATCAATGGTGATAAATTCATGTTCCGCAAATGGTTTATCTGTTGGACGTCCATGTGGCATCGCCCCACGTTGTCCACTAGCCACGATAGTATCAAAAGCCATACCACTAGCACCATTTTTTAGCGCAAGATATTGTAGAAATGCGGATAATTCATATTCTTTCATACCTATATGTATTGTAGAAATAGCTTCCATGAATATCTGATCTGTGATATCACATGCTTTTTGTACAAGTGCAATTTCTTCTTCATCTTTATTTTTACGTGCGATTTCTAATTCATTATCTAATAATACCAAAGGGATACCGCTTTCCTGAAGTTTGATATATTCTTTCGCTAAAATCTGATTAGATTCAATCGCCAATGGTTTCCCATTTATGATTTTTTTCACTGTAGGCAGATATCCATCCCCTTGTGTATATACCATATTTTCAAAACCCTGTGTGGTTTCATTCGCTTCATTGATATAGCGGCCATCCATTAATTGATATATGTTTGTTTTTGTGATTAACACCTGTACTCCACTGCCAGTTAATGCGCCAACATATCGTTTATTCGTTTTGCTTTTGATTAAAATCGCTTCTGCGTTTACATCATTTAATATCTGACGTATATTATTGACTCTGTTTTCTTTCATACCTTTACCTCACTTAATGTAAACACCCTGAAATCAGGGTGCTACATTATTCTTTTTTAGAAGTCTAAGTCCATACCATCCAACAGTTGAGCTTCATCATCTGAGAAGATGGTTTTCTTATTTCCACTTTCTTTTCTAGCAATACGTTCAGCTTCTTCTCTAAGTTCCTGACGTTCCATAATTTTAAAGAATGGCCAGTAAATTAGAATTGCTAATACAAGCTGAATCAGGTTTGCAACAATAGACATATAATCTCCATTTGTTAAGAAACCTTCCAAGAATACCCCAACGTATGGAGGTGTAAAGAATTCTGGTGTGATCCATCCCCAGTGAATCATGAATAATGGAAGTGTACCTACCACTGTACCAGTAAATACAAATGGTATAAACATAATTGGATTCAGAATGATTGGTGCACCAAACAAGATTGGTTCATTGATTCCAAATAAGGATGGGAAGAAAGAAATCTTACCGATTTTCTTATATCGTTCAGATTTTGAGAAGATACACGCTACAACAAGCCCCATGGTAATTCCACAACCAGTAAATCCAAAGAATGCGCTTAATGCTCCTGGTGTATAGAAGTGAGTCATGGTCTGACCTGCTGCATGAGCTGCAATGTTTTCTGCGATAAAGATGGTATAAATTGGTCTTGTGATTGGTGAGAATACACCAGAGTGAATACCAAAGAAGAATACCACACAAATACAGAAGTTTAAGAATAATACAGACCATGGATTATCCATAGAACCAACAAGTGGTGACAATAATTGTGAAATCAGAAGAGGTGGCAATACATCAAAGAATGCTACAGATGCTAATCTGATTCCTAAAAATACTGCCGCAATAATCATTGTAATAGGAATAAATTCAAATGACTTTGATACGAAATCAGGAACACCTTCTGGTAAACGTACTGTTAAATTCTTTTCTTTACAGAAACGATATATTTCTACAGCCAGCAATCCGGTTAACATAGAACAGAATTACCCTTTTGCGCCAAAGTTTCCATATGCTAAATTGCCTTCCACAAATTCAGCAGAGATAACAAAGAATGAGAATGTTGCTAATGCGATACATCCGGGAATATATAATTTATAATGATTTCCCAAGTTATATGCAATACACATAACAACATAAATACTTAACATACCGATTGATAAAGTAACAGGCAGACTTAATAATTCTTCATTACTGGTAATAAAATTTGATACAGGTGATAACCAGCTTAATGCGTTTCCTCCTTTTTCAATCATATTTGGTAAAGCAGGTAGAATAGAGAAGATACTTCCCAGTATTGTGAATGGTGTCAATGCGACCATGGATGACTTAATTGCAGACAAATGTGGTTGCTTATCAACCTTGTGAGCAATCGGCATCAGCCATTTATTCATAAAGGCTTCAAATTTTTTAAACATATATACTTTTCCTTTCTCAAAATTAAATATTATTTATTTGCCATCGCTAATTGATGTTTTTTATATGTTACAAGTGCAAGTTTCATAACGGTAGCACCATCCATCTGACCATATACATCTTTGTCAATGACAACATATGGTTTATTTCTTGGCTCACAGATTGCAGCTATGAAATCGGTTTTATGAGATACCTGTGGCCCAATCATAACAATATCCCAATTATCAATTTCCTGTTCCAATAAATCAGCAGCAATTGCAGTAAATGCAAAGTCTTCCTCTTTTAATTTTGCACTTTCTTTTACTACTTTTTTCATGTTCTGCATTAACATGTTTGTGGAGAATCCTCCAGCACAGCACAATAAGATACGCATTTTATTTTCCTCCTTCTTTTGATTCGAATACTTCGATCAATGTTTCAATTAAATCGCGAGCCAACTGGCTTGTCATATAATGATCCTGTGCATGAACCATTAATAATGTGATTGGTGTTTTATCAGCTTCTGGATCCATTTCCTGCTGGATCAGTTTTGTCTGTTCTTTATGCGCCTCTAAATCCACCTTATATGATTCCGCCAATAATTCTCTGGCTTTATCATATTCTCCAGTCTTTACTGCCTTCAAAGCTTCAAATGCTTTTGCCTTACTATCACCAGCACTTGAGATCAGCGATATAACGCTCATTTCTAAATCTGTCATTTCAATTTCCTCCTAAAAAATTAATAGTTGATTTATATGTTTCATTATCAAAATGCTTGATAATGTCAACAAAGATTTCAATTGCATCTTCTATATCTTGATAATTAGCGATAGAATATGCACAATGTCCATAACGTACTGGTAAACAGCTCACTGCTGTTGGTTTCCCTTCACGAATCTTGTGAACTTCTCCACCATCTGTTCCTCCACCATTAAACATATCTAACTGAAGAGGTTTTCCTAAACGCTTGGCGCTTTCTCTAACTAGCTGGATCATACGGCGATTTGGTGCCAATGTACGATCAAAATTAGTTTGCATCATGCCTTTTCCAATCTGTCGTTTATTAGAGTGATCTCTAACAAACTCATTATTGAAGCATGCAACATCTAGTGGGAATACAACATCAGGATTTACTTTATAGGCTGCTGTTCTTGCACCTCTAATGCCGACTTCTTCACTGCTTGTTCCCACCATCACAACAGTATTTGGATGATCAATATCTTTTAAACGTTTTAATACTTCACCCATGATATAGCATCCTAAACGATCATCAAATGCTTTACCAACAACGATATTCTCTAAATCAAAACTTTCAAATTCTGTTGTATAAGTGACCATATCGCCAACTTCTATACCCAATGCATACACATCTTCAGCACATTGTGCGCCTAAATCAACATACATATTAACTGCTTTTCCATCTTGATATTCACTTTGAATAATACCATGAATTTTTCTGCCAGCTTGTGTTGTGATTCTTACTTTCTGCATCATTTGAGCAAGTGGTTTTACACCACCAACATTCATTAAAATGATTTGTCCCTGAGATGTAATACTTCTAACGATGAATCCAATTTCATCCATATGTGCACACAGCATGATTTTTGGTCCATCAACCTGACCTTTTTTCTCAAAGATAATACTTCCCATACCATCACAATCCACATGATCACAATATGGTTTTAATTCTTCTAACATCACATCTCTAACTTCTTGTTCATTGGATGCAATCCCATCTGCATTCGATAGTTTTGCTAAAAATTCTAAGCTCATCAGTTTCCTCCTTTACTAATATTCAGCCTTCTTATAAAATCTTCATAAGAAGTAGAATTAACTAGTTCATTTACTGTTTTTTCATCCTGCATAATATCTAATAACGTCATGGTAATTTGTTCATGCAGTTTTAAATTTTCTTTTCGCAAGGATACCATAAATACCAAATTTAAGGGTTTTATCGCATCTATTGCTTCACTTTGTACAATAGCAACACTTACCAGATTTTTGGTACCGCACATGTTGATGGGGTGTGGTATTGCTACACCATTCGCATAAATCGTACTCATGAATTGTTCTCTTTGCAAAACGTATTTACAATATCCCTTTTCTGCATAGCCTTCTTCTTCAATCTGGGTCGCCATTTCACTTAATAATGTTTCATAACTTATTGGCTCTTTTACAATACGGAAAGCCTCCTTATGCAAGACAGAAAATAAATCATTTTCTGTTAATTCATTTCTAAGCAAATGATGAATTCTCATCATTTCATCATCATCCATCAACTCATTGATTTTAATAACAGGTACATCTACATCATCCATTAAATCACTAATTGTGAAAATCACATCTGGTTTAAAATTATGTAATTCCTCCATCTCTAGCAATGAAAATGATTGAATAATGCTATCTGCAAACAATGTTTCCAGTTTCAGCTTAATCAAAAATGCACTTCCACCACCTGAAGAACATACGACCGCAATGCGTTTATATAAATGAATCTGTTTTTGTGAAATTCGTTCCATATAAACCGCAAAGTGTGTTGCGATAAAGCCTATTTCATCTTGATGCATCTTCACATGATATTGATCTTCCAATAATTTTGCGAATCGAATGGATATATCCACAGTAACGGGATACTTCACACAAATCGTATCAATCAAAGGATTACGGAAGGTGATATTTTGATGAAGGCGATCTAGCAGCATGATAATATGAGAAGTCAGATTTTTAATAAATTGTTCATCCTCAAAGAAATCCAAATCAAATTCTTCATGCAGCTGCATCAAACATTTTTTCACAAAACTGCTGATATCATCATTTTGATCTTTTTCTTTTATTTGATTACCTTGTGTATGTTGCTTCAGATAAACGGCGAAATCGTCCAACTCTGACGGATATAATTCTATATGATACAAATTTTGTATCTGGCTGGATAATTCCAAAGCAATTTCATAATACAGATCATCCCCATGTTCCCATGCTTCTTCTTCAAATAATTCACGTACATGTGTACAGATCAACACTTTCAAGAAAGTATCCAATAGATGAAGTTCTGTATAATTGGTTGCTAGACCATATTCTTTCAACAGCTTTAACAGCATTTTTTCTACTTCCTGAAATTCCTCGCCTACTGTTTTGTTACAGCGATTTAGAATAAGACGATTGCCTCTTTCATATAACTTTGTTAATAACACTCTTCTATGAAAACTTCTGGCAATAACACGAATTCCATAATGTGCTTTGGAATCTAATACAGCACAATTTTCCTCCAGCACTTTTCTTACTTCTGTCATATCCCTTTTTACGGTAAGCTTTGATATTTGAAATATATCCGCAAGTTCTTCATACGTGATATAATCATTTTCCAACAACAGTACAACTGCAATGTCTTCGATACGATGTTTACTGTCTACATACATATCCTGTTTTACATTATCGTTATAATATTGTTGATACAAAGCCTTGTCATTAATTTTCAGATAATAGCCTTGTCCTCTTTTTAAAAGAATAGAAAACCCATTTCTTTGTCCTTCATAATTCAAGCACTTGATATCATTGATAATCGTTCTTGACGAAACATGAAGAAGAGTCGCAAGGTTATTTGCACTGAAAAATAACTTCTCATCTTGTAAAGCCTCTAGTATTTTGCGTTGCCTCATTTTCTGTATCACTTCCTTGTCTGTCCGCGTTACACCTATCATTTTATACGAATATCAGTAAAAGAAAATATTCAATTTTTCAAACACAACTCGCAATTTTGAATATTTTCTTTCTAAGCACGATTGATTATGATAATTACGGTTATCAGAATAGTATAAAAAAACTAACAGGAGGTATATATGCAGAAAGAAAAAAGAAAGATTGTTTTAGTGGGAACAGGATTTGTTGGAATGAGTTTTGCCTATTCTATGTTGTTATCTGGTGGATGCGACCAACTTGTATTAATTGATGTAAATAAAGAAAAAGCCATAGGCGAAGCTATGGATTTACAACATGGATTGCCTTATGCACAACATAAAATTGATATTAAGGCTGGAGATTATGATGAATGTAAAGATGCCGATATTGTTGTAATTACAGCTGGCGCAACACAAAAGCCTGGAGAAACACGTCTAGATTTGACAATCACAGATACAAAAATTGTAAAGAGTGTTACTGAAAATATTATGTCTAGCGGATTTCAAGGTATTATCGTTGTCGCAAGCAATCCAGTTGATTTAATGACTTACGTTGCGCAAAAAGTGTCTGGACTACCAAAACATCGTGTTATAGGTACGGGTACATTATTAGATACTGCAAGACTTCGTTATATGATGAGTGAGTACCTTGGTATTTCCAGTAAAAATATTCACGCATATATTATGGGAGAACATGGTGATTCCAGCTTCGTACCTTGGACACATGCATATGTTGGTTGTAAAAAACTATTGGCAATATTGGATGAAACCCATCGTGATCTTAATGATTTGCAAAATATATATGTACAAGTGCAGCAAGCTGGTTATGAAATCGTAAATCGTAAAAAATCTACATATTATGGTATTGGTCTTTCTTTAAATCGTTTATGTCAGGCAATACTAAAGGATGAACATGTCATACTCACAATAGCCGCTTATCAAAATGATGAATATGGTCAAAAAGGCCTTTATATAGGGGTACCTGCATTAATATCTGCACATGGTGTAGAAGAAATCGTTACACTTGATTTAAATGAAGTAGATCAACAGAAATTCAACAACAGTTGTGAAACCTTACGTGCTATTATCAAGGATACAATTGATCCATTATTATAAACTAAAAAAGCGTACGAATTGTCAATGCCAATAAGTTAAAGGTATTGACAAAAACAAAAATCAGGAATATAGCT